>JAVBSZ010000147.1:0-13671 GCA_031556415.1 Opitutales bacterium
GAGGTTCCGCATCTCATAAGGGTCGTTTTTCAGGTCGTACACCGCGACGGTCTTTTTGACGTAATCGTAAATGTACTTCCTCTCCTTTGAAGTGAGGATGCGGTAGGCGCGTTTGGGCAGGTCGAAAATTTCAGAGAAGGCGAATTCGCGCGCAAGCGGCTTTTTAGCGGTGAGTGCGGGCATGAGGCTTGAGGCGTAGGCGGGCTTCATCCTTGGAAGCGGAGGCGCCCCCGCCATGTCGAGTACCGTGGCGGCGATGTCTCCGGAAGACACAACGCTCGAAGTTTCTCTCGCGCCCTTTTCCACCTTTCCGCCGGAGATGAAGAGCGGAACTTTAAGGGCTCCCTCGTAGGGCTGGTGCTTGTCTTTAAGGCCGTGCTCGGCGAGCATGTCGCCGTGGTCCGAAGTGAGTATGACGTAAGTGTTCTCCGCAAATTTTGACGCCGCAAGCGCGTCAAGGAAGATTCCAAGCTGCGCGTCAACCGCCTCCAAAAGCCTGTAATAATAGTAGGTGCGCAGCCTGTGGTCTTCGTCCTTAAACGCCGTGCCGCCGCCCGAGTCTCCGCGGTTGACGAAGCTGGGCGGAAGTTCGGGAAGCGCGGAAAGGTTCTTCTCAACGCCGAACTTTGTGGGCAGTATGTCGCGCGAGGCGAAGCCCATCAGAAGGTAGCAGCAGTCATGCGGGTTCAAATAGCCGAGGTTTAAAAAGAAGGGCTCGTCCTTGGCATACGAATTCAAAAACGCCACGCCCGCGCGCGACACCGAAGCGTCTCCGACCTCTCCCGCGTGAAAGCCTCGCGCAATAACGGTGAATTCGTTTTCAACGGGTATGCCCGAGACGTGCCACTTGCCCGCGTAGTAGCAGCCGTAGCCGTTTTCCTTGAGCGCGCCCGCTATCGTCTTTGCTGGCTGCGCGGCGGGAATGAGGTTTGAAATCACGCCGTTTTCGGAACTGGGAAGCCCCGTGTACCAGCAGGTGCGCGCGGGGCAGCAGATCGGGTTTGCGCTGTACGAATGGTCAAAGCAGGTGGAGCGCGCCGCAAGCGCGTCAATATTCGGCGTGGAGACGTCCTTGTTGCCGCGCTCGGAAATTGCGCGCGCGCTCCACTGGTCCAAATGTATGAAAACTATGTTTGGTTTGCCCTTCATATTACGCCTCCTCCACGCTTTTAAGAACCCATGAATTCACAAAGCCCGTAAGCATCACCGGCATTCCCGTTTCGGAAACCATCACATGCTGCGGGGCGAAATCTTCGCCGCAACATATCCATGTCGCGTACTTTTTTTTGTCTTTGCCGAGCGCCGCGGTGGTGCCGTCGCGCTTCAATACGCGGGGGCCGAAGGCCGTGAACGCGTCGTCAAAATAAAAGACTTTTCCCTTTTTTGAAAGCGCTTCAAAAACGTGCGCGCCGTCCAGAAGCTGCCATTGCGTGATAATCGGCGCTCCCCCGCAGTCGAACTCCCGCGTGAAAAGCCCGAAATCCGAAACGGCCTTTTTGCCGTCGAACTTCCCTGAAAATTCCAGAGTGGAAAGCTTGAGCGCATCCTCCTCCACCCTCACGGGCCAGGTCTTGAAATTCCATTCAAGCGGCGTGAGGAATCCGTCATTTCTGCAGACGATAGAGCCTTCAAAAACGCACGCTACGTTCTCCTGTTTTATTGCATACTCAACATTCTTTCCCGAATGTCTGCGCTCAAGGCGCAGCTGACCCATTACGATGTTTTTGAAGGGAGGCTTGTCTTTGACGGCCGGGCTCCAAAGCACATTGTCGTAAGTGAGAACCTGGTTTTTTGAAAAGTCATACCCCCCCTGCGGGAGGGAGTTTTTGCGGATATAGAGGCGGACCGCCTTTATCTGGTAGTCCTTTTCCGCATCCGCGCGGACGGGCGCCGCGCCCTCCTGAGCGAGTATTTTTGGCACACCCAAATATGCGGCAGCCGATAACGCCGACATATCGGTAATAAACTTACGTCTCCCTATTTTCATAATTTTTTAAGGCTATCAATCCTCGTTCACGTTGACAAGCTCTATCGTTTCGCGCGGCCCGCCCTCCTGCACAAAGTAAATGGGTCTGTCCATTTTTACGAAGCTGTTTCCGGAAAGTTTCAGGCCGTCAACCGAGGTTATGAAAAAGGCGGGGTCGTAATAATAACGGATTAGATTGTTTCTTATGTTTATGTTTTTGTGCGCGCCCGCGGGGGAATATCCGCGCCCTGCGGCGCTTGGCGAATGTATGTTTATGGCTTCCATCGCGCCCGCCGTGATTTCGTTGTTTTCAATGACGACGTTGGCGCTGTGGGCGGCCTCAAGCCAGAACCACTCCGGCGCCATGAGTATGCCCGCCATCCAGCTTCCCTCGATTTTCACGCCGCTTATCACGCCGTCTGAAGACTTTATTATGAGGCCGCGAGAGCGGTTCATGCCGAAGCGCCCGCCCATGATTTTAAAACCCGCGCCGATTTTGTTTCGGCTTGCTATCATACTCAGGGGTTCGACTTCCGTTTCTTTTTCGAGCGTTATTTCGTATTCCGTTTTGAATGCGCCGCCCTTCATAATGAACTCCCATATCTTCTGGGTTTTCAGCTCTTCCAGGTCTTCCGAGGAAGCTTCGCCGATTTTTTTCACAGCCGCCGCCCTGGCGATTCTGACGTCGCCGCCGCGCAGGAAGATTTCCATCTCGTCGCCGGCCTCTATGTTCATATCCCTGCTCTTTGAAAATACGCGCAGGGTCTTCCCGCGCGCCTCCAAAACGGCGTTGTAGCTGCCGTTGATGGCGATTGAATCGTCGCCGTTGAATTCGCTCTCGCAGTCTATATACGAGGGCCCTTTGCGCGCGAACTTGCTGTGGAAGGCGTCGGCGTTGCCGCTGCGCAGGCGGGGTTCGGCGCGCTTTGCGTAGTCCGACTGCGTCGGGCAGCGCTTGACGGCGCATTTTTTATAGACCGTGGAATTGCAGTTTGCCTCGTAAAAGGAAAACGAGTTCGCTGAAAAGAGCGTGATGTTTTCAAGCCAGCAGGAGTCGCTCCTTTCGAGCACCACGGCGTGCGGTATGGAGTTTTTGCGCACCGTCGCCATGACGACGAAGTCCCCGACCTCCTCCGTCTGGTTTTTCATATTCCGCGCGGACTGCGGCTTGATTATCTTTACAACGCGCTCCGAGATTTTTTCAATGGACACGCCGAAATACGTGGAGCACCTCAGCACGCGCGTCTGCGGGCTGAATATCTCGTACTTTTCCGCAGCGGCATCGGCGGCGGCGGCGTAGCCTTCAAAAAGCTCTATGGTGTGCTCCAGCTTGTCCGCGGAAATTTCGATGATTTTACCCTGCGTGAACGGAAGCGGGTCATAGTCTATCGTGAGGTTTTTTATCTTCACATCCCTGCAGTTTTCAAGAGTGACTGCGCGCGTGGGCTCAAGGCATATCAGGGTTGAGCCTCCGAAATCCAGTTCCACGCCGTCGAGGTTTTTCAGGCTGATGTGCTGGCGTTCCGTCGGCTTAAGGCGGTAGACGCCCTTGGGCACACTCACGTTTTTTTGGCCTTCCGCGAGCGCGCTTAAAACATATTCCCGGAGGTTTGTATTTGACGGGCCGACGGGCGTTTCATCCTGCGCGCGGCACGCGCAAAAAGCAAGCGCCGCAATAAGCAGTGCGGAAGTTTTTTTTGAAATCATGAATAAATGTGAAGGGTTAAAAAAATGCGCACATGAAAATGTGCGCATACAAAATCAGTTCGAGGGCGAAGCCACGGGGACGCGCGCGCTACCGGCGCCCTGCATCCTGACGGCGGGATTCCTGAAGGTTCCCGCAGGCATCTCAAGGCGTATCTGCTCCATGAGCGGAATCGCTTCCTGGTCTCCGCCCATCGCGGCCTTTTCAAGCCAGCCGTAGGCCTTCACCTTGTCCTGCGGCACGCCCGAACCCGAATAATAGCAGATGCCAAGGTATTTCTGGCTTTCCGTATCGCCGTTTTCGGCGGCGGAGTTCCATATTGCCACGGCTTTTGCGACGTCCGTCTGCACGCCTTCGCCCGTATAATAGCACTGGGCAAGCTTGCACTGCGCTATGAGGTTGCCGCTTTCGGCTGCCTTTTTCCAAAGCTCGAACGCCTTGAGGGGGTCCTTCTTTACACCCTCCCCGCGCGAATAGCAGAAGCCGAGGTTTGCCATCGCCTTCACATGGCCCTTTTCGGCGGCCTTGTTCCACCAGAAGAACGCCTTTGTGGGGTCCCGCAGAATTCCAAGCCCGTTGCAGTAGGCGATGCCGAGGTAGTACTGCGCGTTGGTCTCGTTGACCTTGGCGGCTTTCTGCCAATAAGCGACCGCCGTGTGCATGTTGCGCTGCACGCCGTGGCCGAGGTTGTAGCAGAGCCCAAGCGAAGTGAGCGCGGTGGCGTCGCCCATTTCGGCGGCGCGTTCCCACCAGTAAATTGCGACTTCGTATTGATATTCAAACTTGCCGCCGTTGCCCGTGGCGTAATATTCGGCCAGTTCCAGCTGCTTTTTGACGTCTCCGCCCTCCGCAGCCTGGGAGTCTTTCACGAGGTCGGTGATTTCCGCCCTGCACAGCAGGGAGGCCGACATCAAAAATAGTATGAACAATTTTTTCATTTTCTTTAAAATTTCAGTTGGGCGAGTCTTCAAGAGAAAGGCGGCGCTTGCAACTCATTTCTTGCGGGAGAATTTTCCGCTTTTTAAGAGCTTAATCTGGTCGCGCAGGGTTGCGGCGCGCTCGTAGTCTAGCTCCTCCGCGGCGGCGAACATCTCCTCCTCCAGCTCGGAAATGACGGATGAAACTTCGTCGCCCTTCGGAAGCTTTGAAAGCGGTCCGGCGTCGGAAGCTTCGGCCTCGGGCGCGAGTGAGCCCTCTATGGAGCGCGAAACTCCCCTGGGCGTTATGCCGTGCGCGGCGTTGTATTTCATCTGCGAAGTTCGGCGCTCATTGCAGACGTCTATGGCCGCTCGGATTGATACGGTGATGTTGTCCGCATAAAAAATAACGCGGCCCTCCTCGTGCCTGGCGGCGCGGCCGGCCGTCTGGATGAGGCTTGTGCGGCTGCGCAGAAAGCCCTCCTTGTCCGCGTCCAAAAGGCATACAAGCGCGACTTCCGGAATGTCCAAGCCCTCGCGCAGGAGGTTGACGCCTATCAGGGCGTCGAACTTACCGAGCCTCAGGCGGCGCAGGATTTCCACGCGCTCAATGGCGTCTATATCCGAATGCAGGTACTCGACCCTCAGGCCCCCCTCGCGCAGGAATTCGGTGATTTCCTCGCTCATGCGCTTTGTGAGCGTGGTGACAAATGAGCGCTGGCCCTTCTGCGCCGCCGCCTTGATTTCCGCGGCGCAATCCTCCACCTGCGCCTTGATGGGGCGCACGATGATTTCAGGGTCCAGAAGCCCCGTGGGCCTGATTATCTGGGTGGCTATCCTCGAACTGACGGAGAATTCGTAGGGCGCGGGCGTGGCGGAAACGAAGAGAGTCTGCCCCGTCACTTTTTCAAACTCGTCGGGCTTGAGCGGGCGGTTGTCCAGCGCGCTGGGCAGGCGGAAGCCGTACTCGATGAGGCGCTCCTTGCGCGCCCTGTCGCCGTGGTACATGCCGCCTATCTGCGGGACGGTCACGTGGCTTTCATCTATGAAAAGCAGGGCGTCTTTCGGAAAAAAGTCCAGCAGGCACCAGGGGCGCGAACCCGCCTCGCGCGCGGCCAGGTGGCGCGAATAATTTTCAATTCCCGTACAGAAGCCGGTCTCCTGGAGCATGTCCAAATCCTGCTCGGTGCGCATCCTTATACGCTGCGCCTCGATGAACTTGTTTTGCGATTCAAAGAACGCCACCTTCTCCTCCATCTCCGCGCGTATGTGCGGGATTGCGCGCTCTATGCTCTCCTTGGGCGTGATGAAGCCGGAGGCGGGGTAAATGTCAAACCTGTCAAGCCTGCCCTGCGAGGTTCCCGTGAGCGGGTCTATCTTCTTTAAAGACTCTATTTCGTCGCCGAAAAACTCCACGCGCAGCGCGCTGTCCAAATACGCCGGATAAACGTCAACCACGTCGCCGCGCACGCGGAAGTTGCCGCGCTCAAAGGCTATGTTGTTGCGCTCGTAATTGATGTCAACAAGGCGCTCCAAAAAGACGTCTCTGGGCAGCGTCAGACCCTTGCGCAGGGGCACCATCATCTTCTTAAAGTCTTCAGGAGACCCCAAACCGTATATGCACGAGACGCTCGCAACCACGATGACGTCGCGCCGGCTCACAAGCGAGCTTGCCGCGGAGATGCGCAGCTTTTCGATTTCGTCGTTTATGGCGGAGTCCTTCTCTATGTAAGTGTCCGTCTGCGGGATGTAGGCCTCCGGCTGGTAATAGTCATAATAGCTGACGAAGTACTCAACCGCGTTTTCGGGAAAGAACTCTTTGAGTTCGGCAAAGAGCTGTGCCGCCAAAGTCTTGTTGTGCGATATTATCAGCGCGGGGCGGTTCGTGCTTTTTATGACGTTCGCCATCGTGAAGGTCTTGCCCGAACCCGTCACGCCGACGAGGGTCTGGTACTTGTGCCCCGCCGAGAGGCTTTCGCAGAGGTCGGAGATGGCCTCCGGCTGGTCGCCGGAGGGGGAGAACTTTGAATGCAGGATGAAATCTTTGTCCATGGGGAAAAGCGGCGGCTCACTTCCAAAGCGCGGAAACGCCGAGCGCGTCAAGGCCGGCGAAGTCGTCAACTATCATGTCGACATTTTTTTCCTCAAGAAAAGGCCTTTCGTGCGTGGAGGCGACTGCCGCTATCTTCATGCCGGCTGCCTTCGCGGCCTCTATGCCGTGCACGGAGTCTTCAAAGACGGCGCAGCTTTCCGGCTCCATGCCGAGGCGTTCGGCGGCCTTCAAAAAGACGTCCGGCGCGGGCTTGCCGTTTTCGACGTCGCCCGCGGAAACTATGGCGGCGAAGTACTCCCACAAATCAAGGCTGTCCAAAGCGAACTTCAGGTTCACAAGCGGCGTGGACGAGCCTATGGCGCAGGGGATGTGGAATGTCTTCAAATCCTGCAGAAATTCGCGCACGCCCCGTATCATGGGCAGACCGTTTTTGGTGCAGAGCGCCCTGTAAATGAATTCCTTCCTGCGGGAAAGCTCGTCAACCTCGTCCGGGTCCGACACCCATTTCAAAATGTTCGGTATGATGTGGCTGTTGACCTGGCCGAAGGTCTTTTTGAAGGAGCCCGGGGGGAACGGGAGCGAGCGCTCTTTGGCAAGCTCCTCCCAGCTGAGTTCGTGCAGGGCGGAGGAATCAACCACAACCCCGTCCCAGTCGAATATCACGGCGAAATTTTTCATCCTCTAGATATTGGGCCAAAAATCCCGCCGCGCAAACATTTTCCGCCCCCAAGATTTCTGCGTTATAATTTGACATTCCAAGCCTTATATATTCATTCTGCCCTGAATGAATAATGAGGAGAGCAAACGCAAGGTGGTTCTTACGGCGGCGCAGCCCACGGGCAGGCTGCACCTTGGCAATTTTCTGGGCGCGGTGAGGAATTGGGCGCAGATGCAGGACGATTTTGAATGCTATTTCGGGATAGTGGACATGCATGCGATAACCGTCCCCTACGTCCCCGCAAAGCTGCGTTCCAACATCTACGAATGCGCCGCACAGTACATCGCCTGCGGCTTGGACCCCGAAAAGTGCAATCTTTTCATACAGAGCAATGTCGTAGGCCACGCGGAGCTTGCGTGGATACTCTCCTGCATCTGCCCCCTCGGACAACTTGAGAGGATGACGCAGTTTAAGGACAAATCCAAAAAGCAGGATTCCGTCAACTGCGGCCTGCTCTACGACCCCGTTCTTATGGCGGCGGACATCCTCATTTACAATGCGGATTTTGTTCCGGTTGGGGAAGACCAGAAGCAGCATATTGAAATCACGCGCGATTTGGCGCAGAAATTCAACGGCACCTACTCCGAAACTTTCACGGTTCCAACGCCGTCAATCCCCAAGGCGGGCGCAAGGATAATGTCATTGCAGGCGCCGGAGAGCAAGATGTCGAAGTCAGACCCCAATCAGGCGGGCACCATTTATATTACGGACGAACCCGACGTCCTCAAAAAGAAGATAATGTCATCAGTTACGGATTCCGAGAGCGAAGTGCGCTTCGATATCGAGAACAAGGCGGGCGTATCCAACCTGATGTCTATAATGTCCGCGCTCGGCGGCAAGAGCTTTGAAGTAATTCAAGGCGAATTCGCCGGAAAAGGCTATGGAGATTTCAAAAAGGCCGTGGCGGACGTCGTCATAGAAAGCCTCTCCCCCGTGCGCGAAAAATACAATTCACTGATAGGAGACAAGGCTTACTTGGATTCCGTCCTCATCCGGGGGGCGCAGGCCGCCCAAAGGCGCGCAAACAGGGTGATGGGCAAGGTCTACCGCAAAGTCGGCTATTTAAACCCCGCAGCAAAATAGGAGCGCTCAAATGAAAAACAAACTTCCCCTCTGGCCCCTCTTCGCGGCCGACGCCATAGTGCTTTTGACGGCCCTGCTCATCGCTCTGCCGAACGCGGTTGCAAAAGAGAGGATGGCCGCCCCGCAGACGGCGCTCTGCGTTTTTATGACGCTCGCGGCAATGGTCATGCTCATAGTGCCCTACGCCCTCGAAGCCTTCCGCAGGAATGACGAGGAGGAGGCTGCGGAAAAAAGGCGCAGGCAGCTGCTGAGCGCCGCCGCGCTTGAAATAGAAACACTCAAACAGGCGCAGGCGCAGAACCAGGAGAATTTTGACTCGATAGAAAAAAGCCTCGCCCTCGTGCCCGAAAAATTCGCGGAAAAAAACGTTCAGATAAAAAAGGCTTTGGAGGAAATTTCCGACATCAATCTGGAGATTGAATACCTCAAGGGCGCGGTTGAAAAGGCAAACACCCGCCTCGACGAAAACGAGGAGGAAAAAACAAAGGACGTTGACGCGCAGGACGACATTTCAACGGAACTTGAAGACCTCAAAGCCCGCATCTCCGAGCTTTCCGAAAAGCAAAAGCAGGGGAATAAAAACGCGGAACTGAACGCCGAAGTATCCGCCATCAATGCGCGCCTTGACGAGGCGGAGAAGAACCTGCTGCTGCTGCACGTCCTTCAGGAAAAGCTGGAGGAAATCTCCGCCGCACTCGAAGAACTAGGAGGCGCCGAAGAGGAAGAATTTGAAGACGAAGAGGAGCCTGAAGACGGGGAATTTTCCGAGGAGGACGAGGGCGAAAAAGCTGAAGAAGTTTCCGAAGAGGAAGACCCCACCGACGGGAACCTTGAAGATGTGAGCCTAATAGATAAAGCCTTCTCGCACTCAAAAATCGCATTCAACGGAAGCGCCATAAGCAGGCTTATATCCAACTCCGCACAGACAAAAACGGAAGCTTCCGAAGAGAATGGGGAAAGCGTAGAAGAAGAAGAAGAAGAAGAAGAAGAAGAAGAAGAGCCCGCAGAGGAAGTTGAAGAGGAAGAGATAGCGGAAGAGTCGGAGAACGAGGCTACGGACGAAAACGCATCAGAAGAAAGCGAAGACGACGAAGTCTCCGCAGATTTTTTTGAAGAAGAAGGTGATCCCGAAGAAGACGAGGAGGAAGACTCCGAAAACGAAGAGGATGTTTCCGAAGAAGAGGCCCAGGGGGAAGAATCCGAATCCGAGGAGGAGGCCGAAGAGGAAAAGAGCGAAGAGCTTTTTGAAGATTTGGAGGACTCCTCGCAGAAGGTGAAGGCCGCAAAGCGCGGGCAGACCTCTCTGATTGCAAACGCGCTGATAGGCATAGGCAACAAACCCTTCCTGCGCGGCAACGGCGGCGGCCTTAACATGGAAAAGGGCGTGCCGATGGACTTTGTTGAAATAGGAAAATGGCAGTGGATATGCGCGGAGGAAATATCCGAACCCATAGAAGCGGTCATTTACATAAACGACGAGACCGCGCTTGAAAGCGCGCGCTACACCATAAACCCCGGCCAGAAATTGGAAGTCAACCTGATATACACAAATGCATAGCGTTAGAATAATCCCCTGCCTCGACGTCTTCAAAGGACGCGTCGTAAAAGGCATAAATTTCGTCAACCTTGTGGACGCCGGAGACCCCGTCGAACAGGCCAAAGCTTACGAGGCGCAGGGCGCCGACGAGCTGGTGTTTTTGGACATCACCGCCTCCAACGAGGAGCGCGAGGCCATGTACGACGTCGTGGAACGCACGGCCACGGCGTGTTTCATGCCCCTGACGGTCGGCGGCGGAATGCGCACGGTTGATGACATCAGAAAGATGCTCAATTCCGGCGCGGACAAGGTTTCCCTCAACACGGCGGCGGTATTGAACCCCGATTTGATTTCGGAAGCGAGCGCCAAATTCGGCAGCCAGTGCATAGTGGCGGCCATTGACGCAAAGCGCGTGGCGGACGGCAAATGGAACGTCTTCACCTACGGCGGCAGGACGGACACCGGAAGGGATGTCGTTGAATGGGCTAAGGAAGTTGAACGCCGCGGCGCGGGAGAAATCCTCCTCACCTCCATGGACGGCGACGGCACCAAGGCGGGCTATGACGTTGAGCTCACGCGCGCCGTCAGCGAGGCCGTGAAGCTGCCCGTGATAGCCTCCGGCGGAGCGGGCACGCTTGACCACATGGTCGATGTCGTCAAAAACGGCAAGGCCGACGCGGTTTTGGCCGCAAGCATTTTCCACTTCGGCACGTACACGATAGCCGAAGCGAAGGAGAAACTCGCCCAGAACGGAATTCCAATAAGAAAGGCCGTCAAAAGCTAATGAAAAACTGGAGCGTGAAGGATTCCGAAACTTTGTACGGAATCAAAGACTGGGGCATGGGACACTTTTCGGTGTCAGAAAACGGGGAGCTTATCGTGCACCCGATGGGCGACGAGAGAAAGGTCTCCATAATGGACGTGGTGAAGGAGGCCAAGAGCATGGGGCTTAGCGCGCCCATGACTATCCGCATGCAGGACCTCCTGCGCTCCCGCGTTGAGCGCATAAACAACGCCTTCAGAAAGGCCATTGCGGAGGAGAATTTCAAGGGCGAATACAAGGGCGTCTTCCCAATCAAAACGAACCAACTGCGCGAAGTGGTAGAGGAAATTCTGGACGCCGGAGAGCAGTTCAACTACGGCATAGAGGCCGGCAGCAAGGGCGAGCTGATGCTCGCAATAGCCCTGCACTCCAACAAAAATTCCCTGCTCATCTGCAACGGATACAAGGATGCGGACTATATAAACTTGGCCATAAGCGCAACGAAACTCGGAAAGCAGGTTTTTGTGGTCGTGGAACAGCTTTCGGAGGTTGACGACATCATCAAGCTCTGCGCGCGCGAAGGCGCATCGCCAAACCTGGGCATACGCATAAAGCTCGACGTTTCGGGCGAAGGCAAGTGGGCCGCGTCGGTAGGCGAGAACGCCAAGTTCGGCCTCACGGCCACCGAGATACTCACGGCGCTCGCAAAATTCAAGAAGGCGGGGCTTAAGGACAAGGTCAAGCTGGTGCATTTCCATGTGGGGAGCCAGGTACCAAACATCGCCACAATCAAAAACGCGGTGTCGGAAGCCGCGCGCTACTACTGCGAAATACGCAAAATGGGCTTTGATTTGGAATATATAGACGCTGGCGGCGGCCTCGGCGTGGACTATGACGGCTCGCGCTCCAACTACGAGAGCTCCACGAACTACTCGCTTGAGGAGTACGCGCGCAGCGTGGTTGACTCCATCCAGAACGTATGCGACGAGGCGGGGCAGCCGCATCCCGACATCGTGACGGAAAGCGGCAGGGCCATAGTGGCCCCGCACTCCATGCTGATACTCGAGGTGTATGACTCCATTGAGAAAAACCCGAACCCGAAGCTGCTCGCGGTAAGGAAAAACTCCAAGCCCCTCATAAAAAACCTCCGCCACATCATGGAGGAGAAGGCCACATACAAGAGCAACCTTGAAAGGTTTTTAGACGCCAAGGAGCTCAAGGACGAGTCGCGCACGCTTTTCTCGCACGGCTACATATCTCTTGAGGAGAAGGCGCAGGCCGAAAACATTTTCTGGCAGATATGCCGCGACATCGAAAGCGACATAGAGCGCCAGCCCCAGATACCCGAAGACCTTGAGAAGGTCAGGGAAATCCTCGCAACGCAGTACGTCTGCAACTTCTCGGTGTTCCAGTCTTTGCTCGACCATTGGGCGCTCAAGCAGGTCTTCCCCGTCGTGCCGCTGCAGAGGCTTGACGAAAAGCCGGACGTGGAAACCACGATAGTCGACATCACCTGCGACTGCGACGGGAAAATCAACAAGTTCCCCGACGTCGCCGACGAGCGCGACACCCTGCCCCTGCACAGGCTCAAAAAGCGAGAGCCCTACTACATCGCCGTGCTCCTCGTGGGCGCGTACCAGGACATCATGGGAGACCAGCACAACCTTTTCGGCAAGGTCAACGAGGTGCACGTGTTTCTTGAAGACGACGAGGAAAACGGCTTCTACATTGAGGAGAGCATAGAGGGAAGCTCCATTGAGGAACTGCTTCCGCAGATACAGTACAAGAGCGAATACCTCACGCGCCTGATGAAAAAGCAGGTGGACTCCGCCGTCAAGGGCGACAAAATCAAGCCTCGCGAGGGCGTCAAACTGCTGACGCTCTACAACAAGCTGATGAAGTCGCAAACCTATCTAAGCTAAAGCGTTTACAGATTAGGTGTTCGCTCAAACAAGATTGGGTGATCCACAAAAGCGATATGAATTTTGGCTCAGTGGTGGTTAGCATATCTCCAAAGAGTTCGCTTATTTTGGCGCAATGATTTTGAATGCATAGCAAGGCGCAAAAAAAATCGCGGGTCGCAGCGTACTGAATGTACGTAAGAGTCGCGATTTTTTGAAGCAACGCCGCTAGGCGTCAAAAGCATTCGCCAAAATGCGCTTGTATTTTTCGGGGGACGCGCTAGCATCCTTTCAAGTAATGTTTTGTTGGGGGAATTTTTATGAAGCTTAAGTTTTCGAGGATTTTATTCGCCGCGGCTATGCTGACGGCTTTGTATGCAAACGCGCAGAACGCCGATGCCAAGGGCGCGGATGCCAAACCTGCGCAGGCTGCAAAGGCTGAGGCAAAGCCCGCGCAGGCCAAAAAGGCGCAGCAGGACGGTGCGCAGCAAAAGCAGAAGAAGGCTGCGAAAAAAGACGATGGCGCAAAGCCCTCCGCTGCCGCGCAAACTTTCGACAACGACGCGCCCGCGCCCGAAGCGCCCGTGCTTGAATTTGAAAAGACGCTCGTGCAGTACGCGCCCTTCGGCGCCTTCGTCAACAAATTCTACGAGGGAGACATGGACGTGGAGACGCTCGCACTTTACGGAAACTTCGGCTTCGGCGCATTCAACGGCCTTGACGGCCTCATGGTTGCCAACGAAGGCAAGTTCTACAAGATAGAAAAGGACGGCGCTATGAAGGAGGCGGACAAGAACGCAAAAATGCCCTTCGCCCTCGTCACAAATTTCACCCCGCAGATTTCCATACTCATACCCGCAAACGAGGGCAAAGGCTTCATCCAAAGCCATCTGCTTGACTCCATGCCCAGCCCGAATTATCCCGCGGCCATACTTATACAGGGCAAGTTCGCAAAGGTGATAACGCGCAGCATACCCGAGCAGAAGCCGCCCTTCACCACGCTCGACAAAGCCTTCGCGAATGACGAG
>JAVBSZ010000215.1:0-13068 GCA_031556415.1 Opitutales bacterium
ACGTCCGGGTTTTTATCGGACAGCTATCAGGCATCTTCGGGGAGCAACCATTCCACATCACGGAGCACTTCCTCCAGCCACTCCAAAGGCAGAAGTTACAGCAAGAGCAAGAGCAGCAGCTTTTCCAATTCCATCCAGCACGGAACCTCGAATACCAAAGGAAAATCCGTCACGAAGAGGAAGGTTCCGCTACTTTCGCCGTACGAGGTGACGCTTGGAAACAAATATGACGTCCAATTCGTATTTTATCTGAGCAAATGTGAATACCCCATCATCAGCGCAAAGCTCAAATATTACAAGGAGAAGGCGTTCCACAATGAATACAACCCTGTGAAGTAGTGGATGCCGTCTTGCAAGCCCCATGAATTTTAAGAATGGACATTACGAAGTGGAAATGGGCGGGCGCATGCAGAATGTGGATCCGCTCTACGTCACGGGGTGGAAGCTTGAAGAGGCGGCGCAGAAGCACAATATTTACGACAGGGGAAACTCCCATGACGAGCGGGTTTCTGCCTTGCTCAAAGAGTATAACGATCTGGCGCACGAACGCGGCAAGCCCCCTTTTGACGCTAAAAGGCTCGGCGAGATATACGCTAACGATTCCGCAAAAGACATTCCCAATGCGGGAGTCCACGAAGACAAGCGTTTTGAAAGATATTGTTCGGACAACCGCATATACGATACGGATGTAATTAAAAAGGAGCCTTCCGCACCCTCAGCTTTCGGGACCGGCGGCGCGGTTTCAAGGGACGATACGGGAGCAGGCGCTTCGCAGGGCTCCTTCAATGCGGCCTCCGAAATGTCCGCAGGGGCGGGAAACCCTTCGGGCAAATTGACGGACACGCTGAGAGCGGCGGAACATAAAACGGAGGCTCCCGCTTTCGCTGCAGAGCCGGTGAAAATAGCCAGCCATCCGCATACGGTGCGCGGCGGCAATCAAAGAGCCATAGACGGAGACTCGAAAGACGTTCATATCCCCTTCGCCCCTTCCGGAAGGTCTCCGGGCGTTTCGGACAAGGCTCCGTCTGGCCTTGCCGGCACCTTGCGTTCCTCCTCGCATCCGGACCCTCTTCCCCAGGAGGACAAAGGTCCGCCCGGCTTCTCCGACGGCAATCCCGCCGCAAAAGACAAGTATAACGACATGAGAGGCACGGGGGAAATTTCCGCGGATTATTCTAGAATGAGGTTTGAAGAGAAGCTTCTTGATGTCGCCAAACTCAACGGGGTGAATACGGACCTGAAGGGCCAGTCTCCGTCGCAAAGGCTGGAAACCCTGCAGGCTCTCGAAAATTTGGACGCAAAAATCCATTGCCGCCAGAGCGTTCCCGTCGTTGCAGGAGATCTGGAAGGCGCGCGCGGCAGGGCGGACATCTCGGTGGACGGCGCGGGCAACTATGCCGGACACCGCATTGTGATGGATGAGAAGTTGCTCAATTCTTCGGATTCCGCACAAATCTACAAGACGTTCGCGCACGAGCGCTCGCATATAAACCAGGCTGAAAAAATTCGCGCCTATGATGAAATATCCCCAAATTGGCGTCTGGACGAGGGGAACGAGTGGCTAAAAAAAATAGAGGACTCTTATAGGCAGACGCCGGACAATTCCCCGCAGACGCATGAGGATTACCTTAAATCCCCAGAAGAGGTTGACGCAAGGGCGAGGAGCCTGGTTTCGGAAGAGGCCATGGAGCGCCATCTGAAAAGTGATGAGCCTTCCGCAAGCGCTCAACCGGATGCAAGCCAGGTTCGGGATGAGGAAAGGGCGAAAAAAATTGAAGATGCCGCGCTGGACTCGAACCGCGACCTTTCGGCGAGCGAAATGGCTCTCGTCAACGAACTGAACAAAGACGCTACGCTTCCCTCCCAAGAACTCTCTGAATATGAGAGGTCTGGGAACGGGAAGAATCCCGCCGATGCCGAGCCTGGGATAGACGCCTCCGTCGACGCGGAGCCCGCGCCCGATTCCGCCGTTGCGGATGCGGAGTTTGATGCGCCGGAATTTGAGGAGCCGCAGCCCGAAGCCGAAACGAATGAAGGGTTGGATTCCGCATCTCCGGATGAAGAGCTTGCTCCCGATGAAGGTTTGTACGCCGCCTCCGCTGACGCGGAGCCCGCGCCCGATTCCGTCCTTGCGGATGAGGAGTTTGATGCGCCGGAATTTGAAGAGCCGCAGCCCGAAGCCATGCCGCAGGATATTGCGGAAGGCGGCGAGGCGCCGTTAGGGCCCAATGCGGAAAGCTCGGCGCGCGGAGAAGACTCGGACGGTGGGGATACGGGGAATTCTTTTGCCGCGGAGGAGTCCGGAGATTTCAAATCCGCGCCTTCGGAAGAAATTTCAAACGGCGACGGCTTTTCCTCCGACTATGAAGCGTATAGAAACGGCGACATGAATTACAATGAATATGAGGCCTCCTGTGCTCCCGCCGCTTCAGAAGCCTCTGTCAATGAAGCGCAAGCCGGACAATCGGAACCAGCGCCCTAAACTTTAAACAATACCACGAGCATGACTAAACCCGAGAACATATACCTTTTTCTTAATCTGACTCCGTCCGACGGCGACAGGGATGTCGTTTTGGATTTGATTGATGGCGCTGTCGCAAAACTCAATGGCGAAGCCGACAGCGGTGAGGGCGATAGGATAGAAATATCCGAAAAGATAAACTATCTTGAGGGCATGGCTTCCTCAATCCGCGCGGATTCGTCAATTCTAGCGCATCATGCCGCGCAGATTCTTCCAATCGGTAGGCAAGAGGACTTTTCCAAAATCGATCTGCTCCGTGAACGCGCCGCTTTCGTGACGGAAGGCGGCAGGATTTCTCCGGAAAACCTGGCGACTCTCTCTGAAGAGTTCAGCCTTCCGTGGCAGGACATTCTGAATAAGCTGGAACTAGAGCTAAAGAAGGCGAGGACGTTCAAGTATTCTCCGCCGGATGTTGAGCCCCTGGATGCCGAGACCTTCGCGCGGATAAGGGAAAATCTGGGAAAAGCGGGCAAGAGCAGCCTCTATGATTTTCTCGGCGTCCCATGTGACGCGGATTTCGACGTGATTGTTGACAAAAGTTCCAGCCTGTTTGAGGAATATTCGTCAAGTTCCAACGGCCCCGCGGAAACCGGCCTTCTTTGCCAGATAGCAAGCAAGCTTCTGACCGACAGCTTCCAGCGCAAGCGCTATGACAAATCCGAAGCGCTCCGCCATTTTGACGGTTTAAGGCAGCGCGTGAAAGATTTGAAGCTCATCACGGCGGACCAGTACAGAATGCTCATTGCGGAATCAGCAAAGGCGGGGTTCGGCGGGGATATGACGGAGTACTACATTTACAATTACTGTAAAAACCCGGACGCGGTTATTGTCGAAGAGGAGCCCGCGAAGGCGTTTCACGACGAGCGTGCGCAGAGTATCCAGCCGGCGCGTCCTGACAACACGGGGGCCTACAAGGGCATGCTTCTCATCTTCGGGCTTGCGGTTTTCATCGGACTTGGGGCTTTTTTGTATTTCAAGCTTGCTGGTTCTCCGGCGCCGCGAGCCCTCACGGTCGCCGAGGAAAGCGCGCTGCCCCCTGTTCAGACGGTGTTTTCGGCGGATAAAAAAGTCTTGCTTTTTGGGCGGATGGATAGCGCGACGCAGCACGCGTTCAGCCATGTCAGTATTGAACTGACTGCGGATTCCAAGCAGATTTTGAACGGCAAAGTGACTGTCACCAGGCACCAAAACGGAGATATTCAAACGTTTTTTGTAGAAGGAAAGCTTTTCGACCGCAACAGGATGGAGTTCGCCGCAAAAAGTGGCGGAACGTTTTCCTTTTCCGGGGAAATTCGCGCTTCCGAAATAAGGGGTGATTTCACGATGTCCGGCGCTGACAAGGGGACGCTCTGCGCCTACGATGTCAGCGCTTGCACCGCAACCCAATATGAGGGAACATATCAGCTTGAGGGCTCATCGGCCACCCAGCCTCTTATACTTGTCGCATACAGGAATGACGGCATGATTCTTGGCGCCGCGCGCTTTGTAGACGGGAAAAGCCATACGGATTATTCATTGAGGGGTGAATACAAGCTCGGCGGTTACGAATCCGAATTTGAAACAAGGGACAAAGACGGGAAAAAGCTGCGGATAAAGGCCATGATTTCCGTCTCGCATGACGCTCTTGGAGCGAAGTATAGCTTTTTCCACGAGAACAGATTTTCCAACAACGGCTCGTTTGCGGCGAGAAAGAAACAATAACGCGTTTCGTTTCAGCGGCGGCGCTATGCGCCCGGGCGTGCAGTACGCGCTCTAAGATAAAACACCAAGTTCTAGAAACATAAAAAGATTTTGGACTCTGCAATGACTGAATTACCGTTAATGGCGCAATGAATAGACTTCCTGTAGGTGCGGCGATTGAATTCGCGTTCACGGCAGTGAACGTCTCACCACTCGCTAAAGCTCGGGCAAAACAACAAAGCTGTTTTGTTCCCCCGCCGCCTTCGCGGCGTGGTTTGGATGCAGGAGCAGGCCGAAAAAATACTTAATGGCGCAATGATTTTCGATGCATAGCGAGGACAATAAAGCCGCCCAGGGTGCGTGGCGTAGTAAATCTACGTAAGCAGTCTGGGCGGCTTTATTCACGCAGCTAGGCGCGAAAATCATTCGCCATTACATGGCGAGGCCGCCGTCGGCGGATATAATCTGGCCCGTGACGAACGACGCCTCCTCTGAGCACAGATATGCGCAGAGGTTGGAGATGTCTTCGGGCTTGCCCATGCGCTTGAGGGGCACCATTGCTACCGCCTTCTCGATTATTTCCGGCGAGAGCTTTGCGGTCATGTCGGTTTCTATGAAGCCCGGGGCGATTGCGTTGACGGTGATGCTGCGCGCGGCGAATTCGCGCGCGAGGGTTTTTGTGAAGCCGATGAGGCCCGCCTTGGCGCTCGAATAGTTGGCCTGGCCCGCGTTGCCCATTATGCCGGAAACTGACGTGATGTTCACAATGCGGCCCCAGCGGTTGCCCAGCATGCTCTTTGTGAGGGCGCGCGTGACGTAGAAGCAGGAGTTGAGGTTGGTGTCTATCACGCTCGTCCATTCGTCGTCCGACATCCTCATCATGAGGTTGTCTCGCGTGATGCCGGCGTTGTTGACGAGGATGTCAACCTTGGCGTACTTCTTCAAAATTTCGCCTATGCCGCGCACGACGTCTGCGGAAGACGCGACGTCGATGGCGAAGGCTTCCGCCTTGCCGCCGTTTGCCAAAATTTCCTCCGCAACCTTCCCGCAGGAGTCCTGGTTCTTGCTCACGCAGACCACCGTGCAGCCCTCCGCCGCGAGTGCGAGCGCTATGGCCCTGCCTATGCCCCTGCCTGCGCCGCTGACCAGCGCAACCCTGTTGTTGTATGTAAGTTTCATGTTTCCCAAAGATGCCGTCCGGCGCGGGTTTGTCCAGTTTTATCGGGCGCGCGGAAATTTTTTCTTTACAAAAAGGGAGCCGTGTGCGATATTTAAAAATCAACAAATGAACAGCGTCTTCACAGCGAATTGGTGGCAAAGCTCGACACATAATAGTACGGGTGCTTCCATGCGTGCGCGCTGATTCGTTGCAGAATTTCAGCCACAAGAGAAAAGGGCCATCCGTAGGGGAGGGTCCTTTTTTTAGCTTTACAACAAACGGCAAACAATAAAATCAGAATGAAAAAAATGAGCACATATTCAATAGACGAAAACGGGTATTACGGCGAGTTCGGCGGGGCGATAGTTCCTCCGGCCCTCAAAAAGGTGATAGACGAACTCAAGGCGGCGTATCTTGCGGCGATAGCGGACAAAAAGTTTTTGGACGAATACGCGTACTATCTCAAGGACTACGTCGGCAGGCCCAGCCCGCTTTACAAGTCTGAAGGTCTCAGCGAAAAGTACGGTACGACAATCCTCCTCAAGCGCGAAGACTTAAACCACACCGGCTCGCACAAAATCAACAACACGATAGGGCAGATACTGCTCGCAAAGCGCATGGGCAAGACGGAGGTCATAGCCGAGACGGGCGCGGGCCAGCACGGCGTGGCGACCGCCACGGTCTGCGCGCTCATGAAAATCCCCTGCAAGGTGTTCATGGGGGAATTCGACATCGCGCGCCAGTTGCCTAACGTGGAGAAGATGAAGATGCTCGGCGCCGAAGTCGTCAGCGTGACGGCGGGCACGAGGACGCTGAAAGAGGCGGTTGACGAGGCCATAAACTACTGGGTTCAAAACCCGCACACCTTCTACCTTCTCGGCTCCGCCGTGGGGCCGGACCCTTATCCGCAGATGGTCGAGTTCTTCCAGTCCGTCATCAGCAGGGAAATCAAGGCGCAGATGAAGGAGAAATACGGCAAGGAAACGCCGGACTGCGTGATAGCGTGCGTCGGCGGAGGCAGCAACGCCGCGGGAGCCTTCCACCACTTTTTGAACGATACCGAAGTAAAGCTCATAGCTGCCGAAGCCGCGGGCCTGGGTGTGGACAGCGGCAAAACTGCGGCCACGCTGCACGTCGGGAAAGTCGGCGAAATCCACGGCTACAAGACCGTCGTCATGCAGACGCCGGAGGGCGAAATCATGGAGCCGTATTCCATTTCCGCAGGGTTGGACTACCCGGGCGTGGGGCCGCTTCACGCGCACCTCGCAAAACTCGGCAGATTGGACGTTGAAGCGGTTACGGACGACGAAGCCCTCGCCGCAGCTTTCCTGCTCACCCGCATGGACGGCATTATCCCCGCCATAGAAAGCTCCCACGCGCTTGCGGTTTTGGAGAGGCGCAAGTTCAAGCCTACGGACATAGTGGTTGTGAACATATCGGGCAGGGGGGACAAGGACATGGAAGCGTATCTTAGAGCATATAAGGCTTAACTGACAACGTTTTGGCGAGTGCTTTAGGCCTATGGCTGTGGTACTTTTATTTTTCGACCGCGCAGGTATGTCAAATACCCTTGCGTCCGAAAAATAAAAGTGTCCGCGCCATAAGCCCCAAATCGCTGCGCCAAAATTGTGCGGATGCATTTTGATATATTCTGCCGAATTTCGTTATCATTTACTCCATATATGCTCTTTCCATTTCTCAAAAATGCAGAAGTAGAAATGCCGACGGAAGCGCTAACTTAAACGTAGCCGTTCCGCACCGCGCATTTCAAACAACGCAACGGGCGTTTCGGAAATCTCCGCAACGCCCGTTTTGAGCGGGGCATATAAATCAGAAAATAAAAAATGTAATTTTTACATTTTTCTGGGAATCAGCACACGCTGCAATTTATTCACCCCCTTAAACGCAGTTTTCCGCACTTGGTCTCTTATTGGGAAAAATGCGCCGTAAAATTTGTTGACATGTTTCCATGTTTTCAAAGACTGGTGGGTAATGTTCTTTAAAGATTTATGGCCGCGTGTCGCGGCCGGTTTGCATACAAACGGAAACCCGTTAAATTCGGGTGCGGTCTCGCCGCTGTAATTTCCTGCAAGCGCGTCCTTAATTGCCACTGCGGTATCCCCGCGGGAAGGCCGGACGCGCGGGGTTTCTCAAGAAGCCCGGGAATAAGCCAGAAGACGTGTGATGCGGACTCCTGTCTGATTCTCGAGAAGTGGAATTGTAGGAAAACGTGTGTCCGGCCCAGGCGCCTCAAGCGCAGTTTGCCCATGTTCCCTCTTCGCGAATCAGTCTTGATTAGCGAAGAACTAAAAAAGGGAACAAATGAACACACACATATTAAAAAGAATGAAATTTGCGGCGGCGCTCCTGTTTGCGCTCGCCGCTTCCAAACTGGGCGCGGGCGTCTTCGGCTTTGAAGACACCGCTGCGTATGGCGGCACCTCCACTTCGGTGTATCTGCCTTACGATTACGTCAACGGAGGAAGCTCCTCAGGTTCCGTAAGCACTTCCTCGGGCCGCTACGCGCTTTCCGGCGGGCAGCGCACCTTTTACGATCCGGAGTCCTGGATGGCCTACGGCGGCGGAAGCGGCGTATTCAATTCCACGGACTCTACGGGCACCAATCTGAATTATGACGCCAATGTTGCGTCGGGCAGGGCGGCAAGCGGGAGCAACTACCTTATGATGTACATAGGCGCGTCCAATCCCGCCTACTGGGAGACGAGCACCGCATCCCTCTCCTCTTACAACGGCGGCTATGCGAACGCGTACGCCTCCTACCTGCCGGGCACAAACTCCAGCTTTGACTTTACCTTCAACGCCGACATGGAGGACGAAGGCTTCAACGGAAACGTTGCGGACTGGCTTGCGGCATGCAGCATAGTGCTCGACAACAGCGCCAAGGCTAAGTTCACAAGCATTGACCTTTCGCTTTCGGCTTGGACCTATCAGATGCTCGACGACCTGGGCAAGAACGACAATACGATGGGCAAGCAGAACCTTCACACCAAGGCGGACGCCATCTACGTTGTGCGCATCTACGGCGTTGTGGACTCCGCGGAAGGCCTGCTTACGGACACCTATGTTGACTGGGTTGCGGGCGAGCACGTCGACGGCGTCAATGACATCCTGATGCTGGACTGGACCACGGTGGACTTAAGCGCTCTCTACGGCGCCGAAGGGCTACTCTACTCCGACGGCCTCGAAGGGCTGGCATTTCAGACCATCAGCACATTCGGCAACGCTTTCGGCCTGACCGTGCCCAGTTACGTCGGCATAGACAATGTGGCCTTCGCGCCGATTCCGGAGCCCTCGCAGATTGCGGCGCTCTTCGGTCTTGTCGCGCTTTTCATCGGCGTTCGCCGCAGGAAAAACGCGTCGAAATAATCCGCTCCGGTCAAAACCACGGCATGCAAAGGCGGATTATGACGGACGCCATAAAAAGCATTTTTCGCGTTTCGGCTTTGCTTGTCGCTGCCGCGTCCGCATTTGCGCAGGCGGCGGCGGAACAGGAGGAATCAAAATCTCCTTCCGGGAAAACCTCAAGCAATACGGATGCTCCTGCGGGCGAAACCCCGCGGGAGCCCGCCGTTGCTACACTCGAGCCCGTTGAGGTTACGGCCTTCCGCTTTGCGGGCGACGCGCTGAACACGCCCGTGAATTCCACTTTGATAACAGAAGAGCAAATCAGGGGAAGCGGCGCAATCACGATACCGGAGATTTTGCAGAAAGAGGGTAATGTCCGCTTTCTGAACACGGGCAGCGCCATAGACGGTTCGCTTTCCATGCGCGGCTTTGGCGACAATTCGCAGCAGCGCATACTCGTGCTCGTAGACGGGCAGCGCTTCAACAGGGTGGACATGTCCAACCCGATATGGGCGTCCATACCCCTTGACAGCGTCGAGAGCATAGAGGTCTTGCGCGGCGCGCAGAGCGCGATGTACGGAAACAACGCCGTCGCCGGCGTCATAAAAATCACTACAAAAAAAGGGGCGAAGGAAAACGGGCTAAACCTAAACGGCATGTACGGCTCATACGGCACCTACAGTCTGGACGCCGCCTTCGCCGGTTCGGAGGGCGAATGGTTTTACAGCCTCGACGTCAACAGGCTCCAGACCGACGGCTATTGCGATTATTCCAAGGCGTGGGCAAACACTTTGACAGCGTCTTTAGGATACGCCATAGACGCAAAAAACACCCTGGAATTTTCCGGAAGCTACGGGGAATCCGATACGAATTACGCGAACCCGATATCGCTGGAGCAGCTGCGCACAGACCCTCGCAAAACGGGCAAGGGCATACGCTACCGCTACAAGACGGGCGTCTATTCGGCCGCGCTTAAGAGCGATTCCTCTTTGGGGCGGAGCGAAATCCTCTTCGGGCTGAATTTTCGCGACAGGGACACCAACGACAACAGCGGCTCCAACAAGAACGACCAATGGTCCTACGCCTTCAGCCCGCGCGTGGAGATTGACAAGTTCGACAACCTTAAAATTTACGCGGGCCTTGATGCGGCGTTCGCAGACGTGGACTACGCGTTCTACAGGCCCGTCACGGGCAATCCGAAGTTCCTCGGCGAAGACGCCGCCGTCGCGCGCTTCGACATCGGCCCCTACGTCGGCGCCGAATATTTTATAACCGAGGAGCTTTCCGTCACGGCGTCTGGCAGGGCGGAGGCTTCATACGTGAAGGTCAAGGATTCCCGCTATGATCCCCCCCGCATTCCGGGTTTTCCCGTAACTTTGAAATCGCATATCGACGAGGACGAGTGGCAGCACGGCCTTGCGGGAAGTCTCGGAGTGAACTACAGGTTTACGGAGTCGGCAAGCGCCTATGCGCGTTTCGACCAGATTTACAGGTATCCCACCACGGACGAAATCGCGCGCTACCAAAACTCTTGGAGTGCGCTCATAGACAATTTCAACCCGGACCTGAAACCTGAAACCGGCCAGAATTTCGAGCTAGGTTTCAAATTCATAGACGAGAACTGGACGGCGAATGCGAGCGTCTTTGCGCTCTTCATGCATGACGAAATCATGTACATAAAGCCCGCAGGCGGCGTTGTATTGAACAACATCAATGCGCCAGATACCCTGCGCCTGGGTCTTGACCTGATGGTGAATTACGACTCCAAATACTGGGGCGCGTTCACGGGCGGAACGCTAGTCGACGCGCGCTTTGTTGCGGGCGAAAACGACGGGAACGAAATCCCCCTGGTGCCCGTTTTCTCAGGCTACTCCGGCGCGTATGTGAAGCCGCTTGATAACCTCACGCTCACCGCGCAGGTCAACTACTGCTCCACGCAGTATGAGGGCAACGACTTCGCCAACACGCAGCCCAAGATGCCGTCCTACGCGACGGTGGATTTCCGCGCGAACATCGTCCTCACGAAAAACGCGGCAATGTACTGCGCTATTGAAAACGCCTTTGATGAAAAATACGCGGCCATGGCCTTCAGCGGCGGCTATTATCCGGCGCTGGGCCGCATGCTAAAAATCGGCGTAAGCGTGAATTTTTAAGGAGAAAAAAATGAAAAACGCAATCGCAACAATATCCGTCTTCGCGCTCTGCGCGGCGGCAAACGCATACGTTTACCTTCCGCAGAACGGGGAGTCTTACGACTATTTTTACGGGAAGGTCTGGAGCTTCGGCCCCGGCGGAAGCGGCACTTCCACGGCGGCGGGGACGGTGGCGATATATCCCTTCGCGCCCGGCGGAGGCGGCGGGGCGAACCCCGAAATCAAAGGCTGGGCGACGGGCTATACCGACTATGTGCAGGGTTCGCGCATTCTGCCGGTTTTCGGAAATCCGAATAGCGCGCTCGGCGCGGTTCCCGATTTCGACCCGACAAGCCACGTCGTCTGCCTTGGCAACGGCGGGCGCATAACGCTCACCTTCGACAAGCCCATAGGCAACGGCGCCGGCGTGGACTTCGCGGTATTTGAAAACGGCTTCAGCGAGAATTATCTGGAGCTCGCCTACGTGGAAGTATCGACAGACGGCGTCAACTTTGTGCGCTTCCCCAACTTCTATCTGGGGACTGAAATAATCGGCGAAACGAATTCCTACGTGGAGCCGCTGGACATCTACAATCTCGCCTCAAAATACGAGGCGGGCTACGGCCACGGCTTCGACCTCGCCGAACTCGCATACGCCTACAACTACGCGCTCGACCAAAAATCCTATTACCTCCAATACGAAAACTACGGAGACTTTTCCTTCTCCGAGGAATATATGAACCACGTCTTGGACAACTTTCACCTGCTCGATTTGAGCAGCGTCAACTACGTGCGCATAATCGACATCTACGGCGACGGCACCTCGCTTGACAGCGCCGGCAATTTCATTTACGACCCCATACCCGACGAGGAAAACGGGCAGGGCGGCACCCCGGGCTTCGACCTGCGCGGCGTCGCCGTTCTCAATTACGGCACGGTACCCGAACCCGCCGCCTGCGCCGCCATTCTGGGTCTCGCGTCATTGCTGCTGGCCGTCCGCGGGCGGCGCAGGGCAAAGTAATGGAGCCGTATTAGATTTCCGCGGGGCTGGACTATAAGCAAGGATTTTGCGGATTTCTGATTTATCTTGCGCAAAGTACGAGCAGTCATTAACTTTTCAGCAAATTCCAATAAACCGAATGATGGGGCAGGCTCGGTGATGGGGGGCGTTTCGTTAGAACGCCGCCTCGCTGTTTGGGACGCTGTCTGAAAATTAGAAAGCAGGAGGCATTTTTTATATGAAAAGCATGAATAAGGCCCTTGTGTCCGCATTTTCAGGCCTGTCCGGCGCGGCGGGTGTGGCGCGTGCGGTTCCGTTTGCGATATTGCTGCTTTCGCTCGCTTGCCTCAGGTGCGGCGCGGCTTCAATTGACGAGGATTTTATCAACCCTCCCGAGAAGAGCAAACCCTTTGCCTACTGGTACTGGATAAACGACAACATTTCAAAGGAGGGCCTGCTCAAAGACCTGCGGGCCATGGCGGATATAGGCATAGGCGGGGTCCACATCGGGCAGATAGAATACAAGGATACCGCCTACGGCGACGTGCAGATTTTCAGCGATTCCTGGTGGGACTGCATGGCCGCGGCGCTGCAGGAGGCCGGTCGCCTCGGCATCAAAGTCAACCTCTTCAATGCACCCGGGTGGAGCGGGAGCGGCGGCGCATGGATAGGGCCGGAGCAGGCGATGCGCTACCTCGACGTCTACGAATACCGCGTTTCAGGCCCCAGGAAGCTTGTCATGCAGTTGCCGAAGCATGAATCAACGCAGCGTTTGCCCCAGGCTTCCTTGTCGTTCCAATATGAAATAGACAAATCCACATTCAAATTTCAGCCGGTCGCCGTTCAGGTCTTTCCTGTCTCAAAACTCGCCGATGAAACGCTTTCGGCAAAAAAGCCCGCGATTGTAGCAGGTTCCGAAATTAAGAACGCAGAAGCGCTGTTTGACGGCGATGAATCCACCTCAGCATCAATCAGCGGTCTGCCCGCCACGATAGAGTTCAGCGTAAAGGAGCCATTGAGAGTGCGCTCGCTTGAGATAGTTCCCGCCACGCCGTGCAGAATGTGGTGCAGGCTGGATTACCTTGCGGATGACGGAAGCTGGCAGACTGCGCTCTCGCGCCATATTGCCCGCAGCGAAGTCAGAATCATCGCCAGCGGATGGGACCCTCTGGCCCCGCTTGCCGTTTCCATTCCCGCGCTGAGCGCGCGG
>JAVBSZ010000006.1:0-2678 GCA_031556415.1 Opitutales bacterium
TGCTACCCCTCGCGCTCAAGAAAGACCCGTACATATTTTCTTTCGACACCAAAACGCTTATGCGCAAAATTTTCATCACCCGCAGAAAGCAGCTCGGGGCGATAGTGAAATCTCTCGACGGCAGAGACCGCGAGGCGGCCGACAAGTGGCTCTGCGCCCTCGCCGAACGCGGGGTTGAAAGCACGGTGCGGCCCGAGTGCGTAGAGGTGGAGCATTGGAAAATCCTCAACGAGCTGCGCGCATAAAAACCTTTTACATTCAATGATGACATTTTTTCAAATAATCGCGGCGGCTGCGGTGGCGTATCTGCTGCTGTTGCTCCTGGTTTTTTTCTTCGGCAACTACATGGCCTACCCCGCGCCGCGGTCCACCTACACGGACGAGAATATCCCAGTCATAAAAATCGAAATGCCGAACGGCGTAAAAATTTCCGCGCTCGTGATGGAAAATAAAAAGTCCGACAAATGGATACTCCACAGCCACGGAAACGGAGAGGACCTCTTGGGGATAAAGTATCCTCTTTTAGACAGGCTCGTTTCAAGCGGGTATTCCGTCATAGCGTACGATTACTGCGGATACGGCACAAGCGAGGGCCGCGCGAACGAGGAAAACTCATGCCTCGCGGCCGAGAGCGTCTGGAAATTTTTGACCGAGAAAAAAGGGGTGAAGCCGGAGAACATAATACTGATGGGCTTCTCGATAGGCAGCGTTTCGGCGGCGCACCTTGCGGCGGGAATGGGCGCGGACGCGCGCGCGCTCGTGCTCGTTGGCCCCGTGGCGAGCGCGTCATACTCCCTTCTGCCGGTCAACATACTGCCCTGGCGTTTTCTCGACAACATTTCGCGCATGAAGAAAGTCCGCGCGGACACCCTCTTCATACACGGGGAGAAGGACAGAACCCTCAACTGCAGAAACAGCAAAATCCTTTACGCGGCCTGCGCGGCCAAACGCAAGGAACTGGCCGTCTTCCCCGAACTGCGCCACAATTGCCTCCCCGAGGAGGAAATCTATTGGACAACCCTTCTCAACTTTTTGGACGGAGTGAAGAAATGAAAAAGGCCCTGGTCGTATTTTTCGAGGATTTTGAAGAGATAGAGGCGCTCTGCCCCGTTGACATCCTGCGGCGCGCGGGTGTGGACGTTCTTACGGCCTCGTTGGACGGCGAGGCGCTCGTGCGCGGAAGAAGCGGCGTTTCCGTCAAGACGGATACGACTTTTTCAGACCGAGCCGACGAAGATTTTGACGCGGTGATAATCCCGGGCGGAGCCGGTGTTCTGCGCGCCGCAAAAAACGAGGGGCTCCTTAAATTTGTCAGACGGCATTTTGACGCGGGCAGGCTTGTCGGTGCTATATGCGCTGCGCCCGTCCTCCTGCATGCGGCGGGAGTGCTTGAAGGGAAAAATTTCACCTCGCACTTCAGCGTTGCGGATTCACTGCCCGGCGGAGACCTCTCCAAAAGCGTGGTGAGAGACGGCAACCTCTTAACCTCACGCGGCGCGGGCACGGCGCTGGATTTCGCGCTGGCCCTTGTGGAGAGCATGAACGGCGCGGACTGCGCGCGTGAAATTGCAAAGGCCATAGCCAAATAGTCAAGCCGAACCCGCATTTGCCTTGACTTTGGCGGAAGCGTCGGCAACATTTCGTGGCTTGTTCTGCTGACGATTTTTTACCAGAAAAAGCAAACACATCCAAGATGCTAGACGAAGAAACAATCATTAAAGACCCGAAGCATGCGAGCGAGTTTTTCCTCATCGTGCACATGGGCCTTATGGTTTTAGTGCCCGCCCTGTTTTTTGGCGGCACCTCCGGCCTGGGTTTGGGAATGATGATAGCACTCGGCCTCGGCGGCCCTATAAACATCATCGTCTATAAAAGAATCTGGATAGACGCACCGCGTTTTCTGATTTTGAGGTACCTTGCGGCAGTCTCCCCCCTCCTCGCCGGCCTCGGCATAACCGTATACAGCCTCGGCTTCCCTCTGCTCAGGGAGATAGACGCGGGCGCGTATTCCTTCTACGCCCTCAGGCAGGATCCCGCGCAGATATTCGCCTCCGCAATGCCGAGCGCATTCATGGCGATTTCGTCGGACCTGCTTACGCTCTCCATCGCCGCGAGCGCGCTGACGATATATTTCATAACGGAGTCGCGCTATATAATAAGAAAGATGCTGTGCGTGTGCGTGTGCGTGGCGGCCGGCCTCGGCGTCATAGGGCTTGTAATAAAGATGGTTGGCGCAATGGATAAGCTGGCTCTTTTTGAATTCCTGCGCGACACGTCGTTCTCGACATTTCCTGACAAATTCCACTGGGTCAGCTTTGCCACAATATGGATGGGTGCGGCCCTCGCCATAGGCATATACACGGCGCAGAAATTCCACCTCTCGCTCATGCCCAAATCCTTCAAATTCTGGATGGGCGTTGCTGCGTTGTTTTTGCTCGGCACGATAGCCGCGTACGCAACCCCCATGCAGGGCGCGTGCGCGTACCTGCTCGCCGCCGTCGGCTTCGCCTTTTGGGCGTGGGACGTTCGCCCCACCGCGGAGAACCTTAACCGCCACCTTCCTTCAAAGGCATGGAAAGACGCCGGCACGCGGCTGAGGCGCGGCACACTGCCGGCATGCGTGTACGCGGCGCTTTCGGCAGCATTCATCTGCCTTTGCGCCTCAACGTTCACCAACT
>JAVBSZ010000158.1:0-6573 GCA_031556415.1 Opitutales bacterium
CCGTAGGGGCCGCCTATTATGAAGGCGGAGCCGCCAGAGAGCATGTCCTTTTCCAAAAGCGCGGAGAGCTCTTTTGACGAAAGCCCTTTGCCTTCCTCAGTCAGCGCGTAGACTTTGCCCCGGAAATTTTTGAGGGAGTCCAAAATGCGCGTTCCTTCCTGCTCGGGAGTGGAATCCTTAAACTCCGCAAGCTCGATGCCGCCGTAATGCGACAGCCTCTCAACATAGTCCTGCGCAAGCTGCGCAAGACTGCGGTTCTTCATTTTCCCAATGCAGACTACTTTCAGCATATTATAACTCTATTCCCGCAGGCCAAAACTTTTGAGACGCCTTTTACTTGCCTTCTATCCAGGAGATTACTTCTTCGCTGTCGGGCTGCGTCTTGGGGTGTATGACCTTTGCGAGCGTGCCGTCGGGGTTGACGAGGTACTTCTGGAAGTTCCATTCAACCTCGCTGTCTTCTACTCCGTTCTGGCTTTTCTGCGTGAGCCATTTGTAGAGCGGCGCCATGTCGTCCCCCTTGACGGAGATTTTCGCCATCATGGGGAAACTGACGTCGTATTTTAGCACGCAGAATTTGGCGATTTCCTCGTTCGTGCCCGGCTCCTGTCCCATGAAGTTGTTCGCCGGAAAACCTATCACCACGAAGTTGGCGTCCCTGTACTTTGCGTACAAAGCCTGAATCTTCGCGTACTGCGGCGTGAGGCCGCACTTTGAGGCGACGTTCACAACCATCACCTTCTTGCCCTTGAGCTGCGAAAGCGGATAGTCTTTGCCGTCTATCGACTTCACCGTGAAGTCGTAAAAATTCTGCGCCGATGCGAATGCGGATGCCGCCATGTTGATTCCTCCTGATATTATTGTTAAGAATTTTTTCATGCTGTTTTACTATTTCAGATACCCCACGGAATTGCAGAGCATGGGCGTCTGCGGCTCCTTGAGGTTAAGGGATTTTCTTAACTTTTCCATATCCATGGACGTGTGCGGATAGGTGCCTATGCCCGCCGCCGCGCAGAAAAGGGCGATGTTCTGGGAGACTATGCCGGCGTCAAGCGGGCTCCATCTGTCGTTGAAGTCCGAGACGAGCACGAGGGTGACCGTGGCGCCCTGCCAGCGCAGGTCGTCCTTGCTCACGAGGTTGAGGACGGATTTTTCCGCATCATAAAGGTATGCGCCGTCCGCAAGGCACACGTATATATTGATGTCCTTCCTGTTTTTTGCCGAAGGCGCGGTGCGCTTGCCGTTCTCCGACCTGTTGACGCCGTTGGCGGCCCAAAGCAAATCTGAAAGGTCCGCGGTCGAAAGCGGCTTGGGCGAATACTTTTTGTCGCTCTTCCTGTTCTTGAGGGCCTGCATGAGCGTGCCCGCGCGCTCAAGGTTGGGAGCGTCCAGCTTTATGGTTTCCGGCGCGGCGGCGGCGCAGAAGTTGAAGGCCAAAGCCAGAATGAGGGTGTTTAATATGGTCTTTTTCATAAGCGTACAGTATGTATTGACGACTGGCTTTCCATATTGTTTCAAATAGCCTTTCTGTCAATTTGTAATTTTAATGCAATTCGGTCTCCTTTCCGTGGATGGGAAGCGCTTTTTTCTCATCCTTCTCAAACGATTGAGAAAAATGCTTGACAGCTTTCCGCGCGCCCTTAGTTTCGGGCGAGAAAATCATGCAATCATTCGGAAAAATCACTCAAAAAGACATAGCAAAAAAGCTCGGGGTTTCCGTCTCTCTGGTATCGAGGGTCCTTTCCGGGCAGGGCGAGAAGGTGGGAATTTCCCAAAGGAAGATACAGGCGGTGATGGAGGCGGCGAGGGAGTCTCACTACGTTCCGCTTTCTGCGGCGCTCGCGCTCAAGGGCAAAAAGACGCGCACGCTAGGCATAGTCGTGTACGATTTTCATGACCCATTCTTCGGCAAACTCATCGCGCAGCTGCAAGGCATAGCGCATAAGATGGACTACTCCCTGCTGCTCGTCGGCTTCGTCAACCGCGTTCCGGAGGCGACGGATTTGGCCCCACTCTACAAGCACTTTGTCGACGGCATCATAATTTTGGGCAGCTACGGAAAGCTGGACTGGCTTGAGAATTTCAGGAACATTCCCGTTGTCCGCATAGGGCGCGGCGAGGACGAGCGCATTTCCTACGCCATAAGCATTGACGAAAACGACGCCGCCGAGCAGATAGTGCGCCACCTGAAATTTTTGGGGAAGCGCAAATTCTTCTACGTATCGCGCGACATTTCCATACACGAGCTGCGCTGGAATGCGACTCTTGCCGCCGCGAAGAAGCAGGATTGCAAAATCGCGCGCAGCGATGAAAAGTCATTTGCTAGCGACTTTGAGGCCGGGCACACCTGCGCCTCAAAGGTGGTGATGTCGGGCGAGGATATAGACGCCTTCATCTGCTCCACGGACGTCGCGGCAATGGGCGTGATAAAGTCCCTTTACGAACTGGGCAAGAGGGTTCCGGAAGACTACGCGGTCGTCGGTTTTGACGACATCCCGGCGGCGGGCAACTACATCCCCGCCATAACCTCCATGCGCCAGCCGGTCGACGTCTTCGCAAGGAACGTGATGGACTTTCTTTCAGACGCGCAAAAGGGCGGCGAAACCCACGTCAAAGGTTCCCTTATAATCAGGGAAAGCTCCGCGGGAAGAAAAATTTAACGCTTACACAATATAGACATGTTCAAAACCAAATCAAAAGAGGAATGTTTGTTCGACATAGTATCGCTGGGCGAAGTCATGCTCAGGCTTGACCCCTCCGAAGGGCGCATACGCACTGCGCGCGAATTCAAAGTCTGGGAGGGCGGCGGCGAATACAACGTGGCGCGCGGCTTGCGCAGGTGCTTCCGCCAGCGCGCGGGCCTCGTCACGGCCATTGCCGAAAACGAAATCGGCCTGCTGCTTGAAGACTTCATTTTGCAGGGCGGCGTCAATATGGACTTCGTCAAATGGATGGACTTTGACGGCGTTGGCCGCACGGTCAGGAATTCGCTCAACTTTACGGAGCGCGGCTTCGGCGTGCGCGGCGCCGTCGGATGCTCCGACAGGGGCAACGGCGCGGCCTCAAAGCTCAAGGCCGGAGACATTGACTGGGAAGAGCTATTCGGCAGGCGCGGCGTGCGCTGGCTGCACACGGGCGGCATCTACGCCGCGCTTTCCGAAACCACGCCGGAAGTCGTCCTCGAAGCCCTGAAAGCCGCAAAGAAGCATGGCACGATAGTTTCCTACGACCTCAATTACAGGCCATCCCTCTGGAAGAGCGTGGGCGGCAAAAAGAAGGCGCAGGAGGTCAACAGGGAAATCGCCAAATATGTCGACGTGATGATAGGCAACGAGGAGGACTTCACCGCCTGCCTCGGATTCGAGGTTGAAGGCCTTTCGGAGGACATTTCAAACCCGGAGGCGGGCGCTTTCAAAAACATGATCGGGCTTGCGGTGAAGGAATACCCGAACTTCAAGGCGGTCGGCAACACGCTCAGGAACGTGAAGAGCGCCACCGTCAACGACTGGAGCGCCATCTGCTGGTGCGAGGGAAAATTCTACGAGTCAACGCGCCGCGACGGCCTCGAAATTCTCGACAGGGTCGGCGGCGGCGACAGCTTCGCCTCCGGCTTCATCTACGGCCTCATGGAGCTTAAAGACCCGCAGGCGGCGGTGGAGTACGGCGCGGCGCACGGCGCCCTCGCAATGACCACCCCCGGAGACACCAGCACCGCGACCCTCGCGGAAGTGGCCAAGCTTGCGGGTGGCGGAGGCGCAAGGGTGGACAGGTAAAAAACGGAAGGAAAATTTGAAATGAAAAACGAAATTGAAAAAAGAAAACTGGTCGCGGTTCTGACGATATCCGAAGTCGCCGCCGCGGTTCCCGTCGCCAAAGCCCTCATGGAAGGCGGCGTCACGGCCATAGAGCTCACCCTGCGCACGAACGAGGCGCTGGACTGCGTCAAGGCGATACGCAAAGAGCTTCCAGACATGCTCGTCGGTGCGGGCACAATACTTTCGCCCAAGCAGGTCTGGCAGGCGAAGGATGCGGGCGCGCACTTCGGCGTGGCCCCGGGCACCAACGCCAGGGTGATTTCGGCGGCGCAGGACGCGGGCCTATTCTTCGGTCCCGGCATTTTCACGCCGTCGGATATAGAGGCGGCGCTCGAATACAACTGCACGCTGCTTAAATATTTCCCCGCCGCAAGCTGCGGCATGGCTCACCTGAAGGCGATGAGCGCGCCCTACAAACACATGGGCGTAAAGTTCATCCCGCTTGGCGGCGTGAATTTGGGCAACCTCAAAGAGATGCTTTCTGATCCGCTTATTGCCGCCGTCGGCGGCTCATGGCTCGCCACGCCCGAACTCATCAAGGCGAAGAAATTTGACGAAATCTGCACGAACGCGAAGGCCGCCTCAAAGGTGATTTCAGAACTATAAGAGTATGTCTAAATTTATTAACGACAATTTTCTGCTTGGGACGGACTCCGCGCGTTTTCTTTACGATAACTTTGCGCGCGACCTTCCCGTGATAGACTTCCACAACCATCTTGACCCGGCGGAAGCCGCCAACGACAAGCGCTGGGAGAATATCACCCAACTCTGGCTTTACGGCGACCATTACAAGTGGCGCGCCATGCGCTCCAACGGCGTTGCGGAAGAATTCTGCACAGGCAACGCGCCCGACAGGGAAAAGTTTTTCAAGCTTGCGGAAACGATGCCGAAGCTCATCCGTAACCCCATATACCACTGGTGCCATCTGGAGCTTGCGCGCTATTTCGGCATTGACGACCTTCTTCTGGGCCCCGACACAGTCGAGGAAATCTGGGGCAGAGCGAATGAAAAAATTGCGGGGGATTTCAGCGCATGGAGCTGCCTTAAGCAGAGCAAGGTGGAAGTCCTCTGCACTACTGACGACCCGATTAGCGATTTATCGTACCACATCGCCGCCGCTAAGAATCCGGAAACGCCTGCGCGCGTTTTGCCGACATTCCGCCCGGACAAGGCGCACGCCTGCGCAAACCCCGCGGAATACGCAAAGTATCTTGAAGCCCTCTCCGCAACAAGCGGTGTAAAAATTTCTTCCTATGCGGATCTGATTAACGCGCTTAAGGAGCGCCACGACTTCTTTGACAGGGTCGGCTGCCGCGTCTCCGACCACGGGATTGAAACGGTTTATTTCGCTCCGACAAGCGACGCGGAGCTCGAAAAAATCTTCAAGAAACTTTTGGGCGGGGAGAATATCAGCGCCGAAGAAACCGCGAAATTCAAAAGCGCCGTCCTCATTGAATGCGCCAAGATGGACTATGAATCCGGCTGGGTGCGCCAGCTGCACATTGGCCCCATGCGAAACAACAATTCAAAGATGTTCGGCAAACTAGGCCCGGACGCGGGCTTTGACTCCATCGGGGAGAGCAACTTCGCATATCCGCTTTCGCGCCACCTTGACGCGCTCGCCTCGCAGGGGAAGCTCGGCAAAACGATACTCTATAACATACACCCGAAGGACACGGAAATGCTCGCAGCCATGCTCGGCAATTTCCAGGATTCCTCCTGCGCGGGCAAGATGCAGCTCGGCAGCGGATGGTGGTTTATGGACCAGATGGACGGCATGAAGCGCCAGCTTGAGGCGGTCTCCGCGCTCTCTTTGCTGCCGAACTTCGTGGGCATGCTCACGGACTCGCGTTCATTCCTTTCCTTCCCAAGGCACGAATATTTCAGGCGCATACTCTGCGCGCTTCTGGGCGCCGATATGGAAAGCGGCCTGCTGCCAAAGGACTTTGAACTTGTGGGAGAGGCCGTCAAAAACATCTCGTATTTCAATTCAAAAAATTACTTTAAGTTTTAAAAATTAAACGGAGGCTCAAATGAAAATCGGCATAATAGGTCTGGGGGCGATAGGCTCCATGCACGTTAAAAATATCCGAGAGGGGAAGGTCCCCGGCTGCGAAATCGTCGCGGTGTGCGACGAAAACTTCATAGACCCGCAGAAATTCGGCGAATACAAGGGCTATGGGAAAGTCGACGAGCTTCTTGCCGACAGCAACGTGGAGGCCGTGATAATCGCCACGCCATCCTTCAACCATTTTGAGCTGGCCCAAAAGGCGTTGGAAGCGGGCAAGCACACGCTCGTTGAAAAGCCGGTGGCGCTTTGCAGCCTTGACGCAAAGCGCCTTGCAGAGATTGCTAAAATTTCCGGCAAGACCTGCGCGGTCATGCTCAACCAGCGCACCACGCCGCTTTATTCGAGAATCCGCGAACTTGTTTCTTCGGGCGAACTCGGCAAAATAAACAGGACTTCCTGGTTTATGACCAACTGGTACAGGCCGCAGATTTACTTTTCATCAAGCGCCTGGCGCGGAACGTGGAAGGGCGAGGCGGGCGGCGCTCTCATCAACCAGTCCATCCACAATATCGACATTTTATCATGGATATTCGGCCTGCCGCAGAGCCTGCGCGCATGGTGCAAATTCGGCAAATACCACGACATTGAGGTTGAAGACGAAGTTACCGCCTACATGGAATACGCGAACGGCATGACCGCGACTTTCGCAACCGCAACGGGAGAACACCCGGGCACGAACCGCTTTGA
>JAVBSZ010000084.1:0-3078 GCA_031556415.1 Opitutales bacterium
AAATACGGCCAGCCGAGCTTGTCAAAAAACTTCTGAATGTCGTCGCGCGTTTTGCAGACCTTCTTGCGCAGGGAATTGTAGTACTTGACGTCCTCCAGCGCGGCAACGCCCGCCACCTGCGCGAGACTGTCTATGTTGTAGCTGTCGCGCACCCTGTCGAGAATTTCTATCACGGCGGGCGAGGCTATGGCCCAGCCCAGGCGCAGGCCCGCAAGAGCCCAGCCCTTTGAGAGCGTGCAGACCACGATCACATTGTCGTACTTTTTGACAAGGTCAACTGCGGAGGAATCCGCAAAGGGCGCGTACGCCTCGTCAACGAGAACCAGCCCGTTGAAGCCGGCGGCGAGTTTTTCAATCTCCGCGTTCGTGAAGCCGTGCGCCGTGGGCGCGTTGGGGCTTGTGAGAAAGAATATGTTCGCGCCGCAGTTGAAGATTTTTTCGTAGGGCAGCTTGAGGTTCTTTTCAAAGCCTATCTCCACGTACGAGGCGTTCTGGAGCTTTGCCAAAACCGGATACAGGCTGTAGCTCGGGCTCATCGCGGCTATCTTGAGCGCGCCGCCGCTGAACGCGCGTATGGCGAGGTTCAGGATGTCGTCAGAACCGTTGCCGGCTATCACGTTCTGAGGCTCCACGCCGAAGTAGTCGGCCACGGTGTCCCTGAACATGCGGCTTTCGGGGTTGGGATAGAGGCGCAGCTTCGCGTCGTCCTCCAAATAGTCCACAACGGCCTCCTTCACGCGCGGGCTCGGCGGGTAAGGGAATTCGTTGGTGTTGAGCTTCACCCAGCCTTCGTCGGAAGGCTGCTCGCCGGGCGCATAGCCGCTCATGCCCGCGACGTTCTTTGCCGTGTGCCTGATAGGGTCAAACTGCCCGCTCCTATTTTCCGGATTTTTCATTTCCCATCTGGTCTTTAATTTTCATCACGTCCGGAAGCGGCTTAAGAAGCATTCCGTTATCCGCCCTTTCAAGGTATGGGTCTGGCTTTCTGGCGAGGTCGAAAGGCTCTTCGGGGAGGTCGTCCTCGTCTATGTCCAGTTCGTCCACGGGGTCGTAATTGTCAAAATACATGCTGATGCGGCGCGCCTCGTCAATGGTCGCCTCCATAGGGTTGTCCACCTTGAAGCCGCTTTTTACATAGACGTAGAGGTGCGGGTGGAACATTTTTTCGTAGCGCTCCTTGAGCGCCTCCACGGCCTTGCCGGGAAGGTCGGCGCGGTTTGACAAAAACACGCAGTCGCTGAAATGCGCTACGGCGTCAAAATACGGGTAGACCTTGTCCTTGCCGTAGTCAAAGAGCCTGCAGTCCATAAAGCCCCATACCTGCGAAAGCTTCAAAAGCCCCGCGTCGCAGAGAGACTTGAAGAACTCCACTTCGTCCGCCAGCGTCCTCGTGGAATCCGCGACGTAAATCACGTCGGTGAATTTTTTCGCGTCCGGCCCGTTGAGGACTTTGACGACGTCTTCCGGCTGAGAGTAGAGTATGAGCCCGCCCGCGGAGGAGTCCGAAATCTTCGCGTCAAACTCGCCGACGGGTTCGTTCTTCGAGGCGAAGACCGCGCAGAAGCTGCCGTCCACAAAGCCGTTCTCCATGATGTCGTACACCGTGCCGAGCCTGCCGCTGCCCACGGTCCCCAAAACCAAAAATGCGTTGATGCCTGTCATTGAAATGCCTTTCTTGCGTTCTGCTTCATCATCAAATCTGCGAGGACGAGGAAAGCCATAGCCTCCACCACGGGGACGGCGCGCGGCGCCACGCACGGGTCATGCCGCCCCCTGCCCTCAAAGGCGACCTCGTTCAAATCCCTGTCCAGAGTTTTCTGCTCCTTAAGAATCGTGGCCGTGGGCTTGAAGGCCACCTTGAAATCTATCATCTCCCCGCTGGAAATGCCGCCTATGACGCCGCCGGAATTGTTAGTGCGCGTGCGCACCTTCCCGCTTTCGTCTTTGTAAAAAGCGTCGTTGTGCGCGCTGCCGAACATCCTTGTGCCCGCAAAGCCGCTGCCTATCTCAAAACCCTTGGCGGCCGGTATTGACAGCATGGCCTGCGCCAGCTTGGCCTCAAGCCTGTCGAACACCGGCTCCCCCCAGCCCGCCGGAACGCCCGCAATGCGGCAGCGTATCACGCCGCCCACGCTGTCGCCCTGGGCCTTCGCGCGCTTGATGAATTCCTCCATGTTGCTCGAGACGGATTTGTCCGGGCAGCGCACGGCGCTCGCCTCCACGTCCTCCAAAGGCGGAATGGAGTCCATATAGGGCATGGTGATTGAATTGACGCTCTCAACCCACGCGCGGATTACGATGTTGCCCAAAAGCTTCTTCGCCACCGCGCCGCCCGCGACCCTTGCGATTGTTTCGCGCGCGGAGCTCCTGCCGCCGCCGCGGAAATCTCGGACGCCGAACTTCATGTCGTACGCGTAGTCCGCATGGCCAAGGCGCCAAAGGCGCTCTATCTGCGAATAGTCTTCAGACCTCTGGTTGGTGTTTTCAACAACCACGCATATCGGCGAACCCAAAGTCTTACCCTCAAAAATTCCCGAAAGTATCCGGCACCTGTCGGCCTCCGCGCGCGAAGTGGTCACCGCGCTCTGGCCCGGGCGCCGCCTGTCCAAATCCTTCTGGATGTCGGCCTCGGAAAGCTCCACGCCCGCCGGACATCCGTCTATCACACAGCCGAGCGCAACCCCGTGGCTCTCGCCGAACGAGGCCACCCTGAAGAGGTCTCCGAACACATTTCCCATTCGCACAAGCTTCCCACTATCACGCCCCCAAATCAAGCAAATATACAAAGCCGATTTATTTGTTTTCTTTTTTATTCGTGGGGTTGCGCAATGAGCGACCCCTTCATTATCACAATGCAAATGGAACCCCGTCTAATTCTATAAATGCACAACAAACCAAGTTTAGAGCATTTTTGTTTTAATTTGACGCGAAGTGATGAATATTTCTGAAAGCATAAAACTCATTTTTTCGGCAGGAGGAAAACCCGATGCTGTTGCGTTTTGCGACGACGGCTGGGCGGACACCCTGCCCAGGAGTAAAACCGGCATGGAGGGTTTTAGGAAGCAAAACTCATTTTGC
>JAVBSZ010000117.1:0-13173 GCA_031556415.1 Opitutales bacterium
CGTTGCGCACCCTGGCGCGCTTTGCAAGCCTCACTATGCATCCCAAACTACTGCGCCCAATTTGGCGTGATATTTTCGCCACGGCGAGCGGTGAGCGAAGCCCGAGACGGAACGGATTGTGAAACAATCCGCCCGAGCGTAAGCGAGCGGTGAGACGTTCACTGCGTGAACGCGAATTCAATAGCGGCGCTGCTGCAAAAATTCCACACAGGTCACGTACTGTTTTGTACGCTCGTTGCGTGGAATTTTTGTACTCGCATTTGTGGTGGCAAATGTCTCGCCCCTTCGGGGTGTTTGCTTTCGCAAACATACTTCCCAAAAACTTGCGAAAACTTTGCGCATAGTCATGCGCAACTTGCTTCTCAATTTTTGTGATTTGCGCCTCGTTCTTCATCCAAAATCCCGTCCGCCAAAACAGGGATAATCTAAACCTCATTTTTCTGACGCGGATACGGGACGTTTCGGCCCCGCAAATAAAACATCTAAGAGGGGCAAACCGCCTCTTTGATTTTTTCCGCGAGGGTGTCGATGAAGGCGTGTATGTCGGCGTTTGGGGGCAGGGCGGCGGGCTTGATTGACCCCTGCACTAGGAGGCCTAGGGCGTTTCTTTTTTGCGCGGCTCCGGCGAGTTTTGTTCCGCCTTCCGTTATGACGTCGAAGCGCGAGGGCGATTCAAAGCAGGCGTAGTTCCTGTTTTGATTTTTATTTCTCTCTTCAAAGAGCCACGCCTTCACGCCGAAAAGTTCAAACGCCTCCGCGATTTTTTCATGGATGATTCTGTAGGAGTTTTCCGCCTTCGTCTCGCAAAGAAAGTGTCCGCGCGGGACGGCCAGCGCGTAGGTGATGTCGTTCAAATGAACCACGATTCCTCCGCCAGTAGGCCGTTTTGCCAGGTCAAAGCCTGCACCGATTAATTTTTTGACATCCTCCAGCCTCTGCGAGATTCCGAAGGTGACCGAAGGCTCCGCCCAGCCGTAAAAGCGCAGGAGGCATGCCTTTAAACTTTCCGCGCGCTTAAGAAGCTCCATGTCTTTTTGCATGTTTTCGACCGCCGTCCCCGTTTCGAAGGGCGCTAAAAACAATTGACCTCGGCGGCTTGGGGCATTCATAATGCGTCGCTTAAAAACAATGTCGCCGTGTCGGCGGCCTCAAACATTTTCCCGAAAATATGATAGGCATTCTGATAGGAATATTCCAAACGATGCTCGAAATTGCGAGCTTTTTGATACCGATCGCAGTCGGCGCGTATCTTCTGCTTTTTAGGAGGACGCAGGCCTACAACGAGGCCTTCACGCATTCCATATTCAGGGGCGCGGGTGTTTCCCTGCAGGCGTACAGGCTGATGTTCAGGGGGCTCGGGCTCTTTCTGATAATGGTGGGCTGCGTCGTGGTATGGAACTATTATCTTGCCGATGCTCAGCATTCCTCTCAGGAGACCAAGAGCTTTTGGGAAGACGTCAATTCGGACAAATCGGACAAGCCCGGGCGCGGGGTTTTTGACGCGGCCATGCTGCTGCCGATAATTGCTATTCCCGCGCGGATGGCTTCCACGCGCTTTGCGGGCAAGCCTCTTGCGAAGCTCGGAGGCAAGACTGTGCTTGAGCGCGTCTATGAAAAATGCGCTTCCAGCAGACTTGCGGGCGGCGCCGTCATACTTTCGGACAGCCCCGAAATCGAGGGCGCCGCGCGCGCCATGGGCGCAAAACACATCATGACTTCGCCTGACTGCGCAAGCGGCACGGAGCGCATCATATCCGTCCTCGAGGAGCTCGGTACGGACTTCGTGGTCAACGTGCAGGGGGACGAGCCCTTCATTGCGCCGGAGCTTATCGACGCGATAATTCAAAAGCGCCTCGACACCGGCGCGGGCCTCGTCACCGCCGCGCGCAAAATCAAAAGCGCGGAGGATCTGTTCGACGAAAACGTCGTGAAGGTTCTGCGCGCGCAGGACGGCAGCGTGCTCTATTTCAGCCGCGCGGCAATCCCCCACGTGCGCGGGGAGCCCGACAGGTCGAAATGGCTTTCGCACACGGACTATTGGCAGCACATCGGCATCTACGGCTATTCTGCGGACATGCTGCGCCGGTACGCGTCCCTCCCGCACTCGGTTTTGGAGGATTGCGAAAAGCTTGAGCAGCTGAAGTTCGTTTCCGCCGGTTATGAATTTGAGCTTGTAGAGACGGATTACGTCTCTATAGGCATAGACACTCCCGCAGACTTGGTCAAAGCGGAGGAATATCTGAAAACTTTAAAGTAAAATGGCGCAGGAAAAAAGGGATTCTATAAGCGTTGCCAGGGCCACGCTGGAGGCGGAGGCTTCCGCAATGCTCTCCGCCGTAAAGAGGCTGGACGAAAATTTCACAAGGGCGGTTGACGCGATACTCGCCCACAAGGGCAAGCTTGTCATCTGCGGGGTCGGCAAATCCGGCCTTGTGGGGCAGAAGATGGCGGCCACGCTTTCAAGCACCGGCACGCCCGCGGTCTTTCTGCACGCGTGCGACGCCGTCCACGGAGACCTCGGCGTCTACGAGGCCGGAGACCCCACCATCCTCATTTCCAACAGCGGCGCCACCGTGGAATGCCTGCGCGTGATGCCCATACTTAAGCAGCTCAATTCCACCGTCATAGCCCTCATAGGCAAGAAGGATTCCCCGATGGGGAAGGCGGCGGACATCATTCTGGACGCCGGGGTGGAGCGCGAGGCGGACCCTCTGGGCCTTGCCCCCACGTCTTCCGCGGTTCTCGCAATGGCCATGGGAGACGCGCTCGCCTGCGCGCTCATAGAGGCGCGCGGTTTTTCGGAAAAGGACTTTGCGCGCTTCCACCCCGCGGGCCAGCTCGGCAGGAACCTCACGCTGAAAGTTTCGGACGTGATGAGCGGCGTTTCGGACTGCGCCGTGGTGGCGGAAAATTCGTCCATACGCGAAATCGTGATTGAGATGACGCGCAAGCCGCTCGGCGCCGCCTGCGTGCTCGATGCGGGCGGAAAACTCATAGGGCTGGTCACCGACGGCGACCTGCGCCGCATGCTCCAGCACGTCAGCGATATCGACGCGCAGAAGTGCGCCTCCATAATGACGAGAACCCCCGTGTGCGTCGGGCCTGACTCCCCTTTGATTGACGCCGCAAGCCTCATGGAAAAGCGCGTCTCAAAACTTTCCGTGCTGCCCGTCGTCGACGCCGGCGGAAGCTGCCTCGGCCTCATAAGAATTCACGACATTTACCAGCAATAAGCAATCATGGCCGCCAAAGACGCGATAAACTTTTTCGGGAAATACCTGCGCAATCCGCGCTTTACGGGCGCCGTATGCCCCAGCTCCCGCTTCCTATCAAAGAAAATGGCCGACGGCGGAAAAGCGCCCAAAGGCGGCATCGTCCTTGAACTTGGGCCCGGCACCGGCCCCGTTACCGAATACATTTTGAAAGGCGGCACCGCCCCGCAGGACCTCTTCTGCATAGAGTTTGACCCCGGCCTCGCCGCCGGCCTGAAGGCCCGCTACCCCGAAGTCAACGTCATCAACGGCAGCGCCGAGGACATGGCCGAATACCTCGGCCCGCGCAAGACCGAGCTGCGCTCCATCATCTCCAGCCTTCCCCTTTTGAGCCTTCCAGAAAGCGTCGTGCGCGAAGTCATCTACGAGGCCGAAACCCTCCTTCCTTCCGGCGGCCGCTTCGTCCAGTTCACCTACAACCTCAACCGCAAGCCCGTTTCCCTCGGCTTCACCAAAATGCGCCACGTAAAGAAAAGCATAGTTTTGGCGAATGTGCCGCCCGCCCGCGTGGACGTCTTCGAAAAACTCTAATTTTGGCGAATGCGTTTCGCGGATAATTGAACTCGCTCGCGCAGTGGCGCTCGTCTCGCCGCTACGCGGTGGCCTAAAGGCCATTCTTCCCGAAAGCTTGCGAAGAACTTTGCGCATAGTCATGCGCAATCTGCTTCGCAACTTTTGTGTTCCGTTTGAAAAACCGCAGGACTGCTTACGTACCACTTGTACGCTGCGCGCCCCTGCGGTTTTTCAATGCTCGTTCTCCATCAAAAAATCATTGCGCCAAAATAGAACTAACTTTGGAAGGGATCGCGGAATTGCGCAGCCCTTACGGCAACTGCTGCGCAGTAAGCCTTATAAGTACGCTACGCGCCCGTGCGCGCTTCTCAAGCCCCGTTCTTCATCCAAAATCGACAAGCCTATTTTTCTTGCGAACTTGTTTGACGCCTAATTGCACGGCCAAAACATAAAATCTACCCGCTTGTTTCGCGTGTCCGTACGCTTGCGTAAAATGGCGCGTGGAAGCGCGGATGAAAAAGAATTTTTCTATTTCACGCGTTCGGAATTTTGAAACGCTTTTGCGAAAATGCTTCTTATCTACGGAGAAATCTTCAAAATATCTGTTATGTTTTATATAAAATTGCGTTTTTTGGCCAAAAAATGCGCCGAAAAACATTAAAAAAACCGCCAATTTTCCGAACGAACGGTCTGATGAAATTAAAGAATTATTTACCTTTGCGCATGCTCTCATTTCGGGCTCTTACGAGTTTTGCATGTATTTAAAAAAGCAATGCTTGGTTCTAATTCTTGAAATTGAACCACTCGTTTCATTCGATAAAACAAGGGTTTTCTTGATAAAAATGTTGCAATCTTTGTAGGAAAATAATTCACTTTCCCCATGTCGCCCGAACTATTTTCAACTCAAAACGCTGATAGCCAAAACAAGGGCTTCAGGTCAAAAAAAATGAACGCAAAAAAGAGTGCCAAAGTTTTCATAATACACGAGTACGACGAAGATATAAAAATCAGCGTCGCAAAATTTCTCGCGGACAAGGGACTGTACGCAACAGACCTCAACGGCGAGCTTGGCCATAATGAAACCGCGATAGAGGTTCTGGAAAACGCGCTCGAAGACGGCGATTACGCCGTAGTGCTCTATTCCCCCTGCGACGAGAGCGGGCTGCCCTGCACTGCGGATTCGGCAAAAGTATTTCCCTGCCAGAAGACCGTCTTCATACACGGCTATCTTGTGGGCCGTCTCGGCAGAGGCCGCGTTACGGCGCTTTTAAGCGGCGGCGTGGAAATTCCCAAAGAGCTCAGCGGCGTGCAGTGCGCGGAATATTCCAATTATTCGGACTGGCGCGGCGGCCTTGTTGAGAGCCTCAAGGCGGCGGGTTTCTCAATAATGTAAAAACGTACGCTTTTCGCGCCCGCTTGCGCGGATTACTTTTTAGGAGCTCGAATGTCTAACGGCGTTCGAGCTTCATTGCGAATCCGCCGCCCTTGGCCATTTTGATTTTCAACGCGTCGCCCTTTTTGAACTCGCGCGTTTCCATCTTGCAGTCTTTTGCGAGCCTGTTGGAGTTCTGCGTGTCGCGCACTATTGTGGCGGCGTAGGTTTTGCCTGCGTCCAGAAAATCCAGCGCCACTTCAATTTCGCGTTCCTCCCAGTCCGTCATAGCGCCAACGTACCAGACGTCTCCCTTCCTGCGGGCGATTGCGGCGTACTTGTTGAACTCGGCGGCGAGCGGCGCGGTGTCGTCCCAGGTCGTCGGGCATTCGGCCATGAACTTTGTGAGCGGCGGATATTTTTCATACTCCGTGGGGGAGTCTATGAGCATTTTGAGCGGCTCGTAATAGAGCACGAACATGGAGACCTGGTGCGCGCGCGTTCCGCGCGACATCGGCCAGAGGGGGGCGACGGCGAATTCGCGCAGCGGGTTTGCGCTGTATGCGGTGTTGCGCAGCGCGCCCGGCGTGTAGTCAAACGGGCCGGCGGCCATGCGGGTGAAAAGCAGGCTTACGTTGTGGTCGGGCGTGAGTTTTTCGGTCATCTTGTTGAGCTCCCCGCCGCGCACGCCCTCCTCGTTTATGACGTTGGGGTAGGCCCTGTACATGCCGGTTGATTTGGGGCAGCCGTGCCAGTCCACAAGCAGTTTGTGCTTTGCGGCGAGGGCGGAGACGTTCTCGTAGTAGCGCATGGCCTCCTGGTCGTCGCGCTCCACAAAATCAACCTTCACGCCAGCCGCTCCCCAGGCCTTAACCTGGGCGAAGAATTTTTCGGCAACGTCCAAATCGTAAATCGTCCTTGAGCGCACCCAGACGAGTATGTCCACATTGCGCGCCTTCCCGTACGCGCAGAGTTCTGCGATGTCCAGCTTTGACGCCTCCGCTATGGGCGCGCCCTCCGCCCATTTTTTTTCGTCAAGCCAGCCGCCGTCTATGAGCATGAAGGGCATTTTGTATTTTGCGGCGAAGTCCAGATAGTATTTGTAGGTTTGCCCGTTGAAGCCCGTTTCAAAATCCACCCCTTCGAGGTTTTTTGCGTGCCACCACTCCCAGGCGCAGGTGCCGGTTTTTATCCACGAGGTGTCCCCAATTCTGCAGGGGCTTGAGAGCTTGTAGACGGTGGAGCTGTCGAGCATGTCCCTGTCTTCGCCGAAGACCATCACGGCGCGCCACGGGAAGGCGCGGCGGCCCGACGTTTTTGCGATGTAGTCCGCGCGCGCTTTCGGGTGCAGGGCGTTGCCCCTGGGCTGCAGATCCAGCGGATATTTTGCGAAGAGGCCGTGCAGGCATTCGTCGCCGTCTTTGAATGAAAAATTCAGGGACGGGTAGTCGTACACGTCGGCGTCGGTGATTACGGTTTTGATTTTCCCCTTCGCCTTGCGCACGCACAGCGGCGCTATGGCCATGTCCAGTTTTTTCATGTCTTTGACGGGGATGTCCTCAAAGACCTGCTGGAAGTGCAGCAGGAAATTTTTGACGGGGTAGGCGTAGGCCATGTCTTCGCCTGCAAACGGGAAGAAGGCGTCCTCGTCGAAGACGGTCAGCTCCCCGTCGAAGTCCGATTTGAAGCGGTAGCACACCGCGTCGTCATAGATTCTGAATACCACGGAATAGCCGTCAAAGACTAACTCCGCCTCGTTGTAATTGTCGCGTATTGCGGACTTGAGGCCCCAGAGCGGCTTCAAAATTTCTTCCTTTGACGAGCGCAAAACTTTGGCGAGTTTCGGTTTCTCGCCGAATCTGCCCGCGCTGGTGTCCATTGAAATTTTTGCGCTTTCATAAACGCTCTCACCCTTGAACCAGACTCCGTACGAGAGGTCTTTGGAGCCATTTTCAGCCGCGCATATTTCCACCTTAAGATTTCCGTCCGGAGATTTCACCTCCTCACGGAACGCTGAAAGTTCCGCGGCCAAAAGCGCGCAAAGCGCCGTCATAAAAATTTTTTTCAGCTCCATAATTCCTCCCCGTGTAAAAATTCATTTTCCGGAATCGGCCGTCAGCAGGCAACAAAAAAGCGCCCGAGATTTCGGGCGCCTTTAAAAAATCAAACTAGTTCTTTCTCAAGTACTCTATACATTTTTTGACTTGTGCGAGATTGTCATCCCAGTCGGCCTCGTACTCGATTACGAACCAGCCGTCATAGCCCTGGCTGTCGAGCTCCTTGAGCATTGCCTTGACGTCTAGCTGGCCTTCCCCGAGCGGCACGCACTGGTTTTTCGGGTTGCCGAATTCGGCCTGGTCCTTGAAGTGCATTGAGCGCATGTTGCCCTTGAGAAGCTTGAGCCCGTCAATGGGCTTTATCTGCGAGCGCGACCAATGGCCTACGTCGGGGCTGGCCTTCACGTAGTCATAACCCTTGATGAATTTTAGCATCACTTCCGGGTCGAAATACTGGTTGGAGCTGTCCTTGGCGTGGTGGTGCAGACACATGGTTATGCCCGTTTCCTTGCCGAACTTTTCCCAGATGGGGAACGTTGAGACGGGGCATTCGGTTATTATCCTCGTGATGCCCATGTCCTGCGCGAAGCGCACGATGTCCTCAATCTCCTTTTCGGTCTTCGGGCTGGCAACGCCGTAGCTGACTATCTTCAGATCCGCGTCTTTGAGCAGCTTCTTGACGTAGTCGCGCTGCTCCTGGTTCATGGTGGGGCCGAACTTGAGTTCCGGGTACTTCGCCGAAACGCGCTGCCAGGGGTAGACTTCTACGCCGTCTATGTCCATGCCCTTGAGCTTGCCTATGGCCTCTTCAAGCGTGAACTTGTTGAAGGTGTATGTCTGCACCGCAACATTCCTGTGCTTTGGCGCCGCCGAAACCGAGGCGGACATCCCCATCAAAGACGCCGCCGCCATCAATATAACGAATAATTTTTTCATAAAGAAAACATCGTATTTTGCGGGGGCGCATTTGCAACATTTTTTTGGACTGCGTTGACATGCCGCGCACTGCGCGCCGCTTAAACGTTGACGCGCGGGTGCTTCGGGGCTTGAATGTGGGCAACATTTTCACGGGGGGGGTATAGTATGAAATTCTTTTTTGCGACACTTTTTCTTTGCACCGTTTCCTTCTGCGCCCGCGCGCAGGACGTCTCTTTCCTTCCGGACTACGGAGGCGAGAAGGCCGCGCAGGCGTACGATTATTTTCCGAGCCGCCTCCACGCCTTCGTGTTCAGGAACTGGACGAGCGTGCCGCAGAAAAAGCTCGCGGAGGTTTTGGAAACTTCGGAGGGCAATGTGCGCGAAATAGCCCTTGAAATGGGCCTTCCGGAGCAGGAGAAAATCTCTCCGCTGTGGCTGGGAGCGCGCGGCTACATCACGGTATTGCGCCGCAACTGGCACCTGCTCAACTACGAACAGACGCTCCTCCTCCTCGGCATAGACGCAAAGCAGCTGGAGTTCAGGCTCATCGAGGACGACTTTCTCTTCTACAAACTCGGCAACAAAAAGCCCTTATGCGAAAAATTGACGTACCAAAAAAGTTCGACGGAAATTTTGAAGAAGGCGGAAGCTTTTAAGGAGTCAATATCATCGCTGGGCCTTGAAAAACTTTCCAACGACGCGAACGCGTTTGAATTTGTGGAAGAATTCGCGCGGCCCCATTCGCCGTCCGGAAAACCCTCAGCGCCCGCGCATGATGAAAATATCTACATGGCATTTTCGTACATGGCGGAGTATGGCGACGCGCTTTTGGACCCCGAACTTGCCTCATATCCCGAAGGCCTGCTTGCGTGCCTCAAAGACAACGGCGTCAACGCCGTGTGGCTGCACACGGTTCTGCGCACGCTGGTTGAGCGCGACGGCTCCTTTCCCGGAGACGAGCGCGCGGCGGAGCGCATGGCGGGTCTCAAGCGCCTCGTTTCTCGCTGCGAAAAATACGGCATAAAGGTTTTCATCTACCTCAACGAACCGCGCGGCATGACGGACGAATTTTTTGAATCGTCCCCCGAACGCGCGGCAATGAGGGGCTCAAGGCTGGGGGAGCTGTCAAGCCTGTGCACGTCGCAGGAGAAGGTGCGCGCGTGGCTCAAAGAATCCGTGCGGAAAATCTTTGCGGCAGAGCCGAAACTCGGCGGAGTGTTTGCCATAACGGCCAGCGAGAATCTCACCAACTGCATGAGCAAGACCCAGGCGCAGTTCTGCCCAGTCTGCAAGGCGCGCGGGGGCGCGGCGGTGATTGCGGAAGTCAACAACACGATTTACGAGGGAGTGAAGGCGGGTTCGCCCTCCGCAAAAATGATAGCGTGGGACTGGGGTTGGCAGGAGCCTTACGCGGCGGACGCAATAGGCCTTCTCGACAGGGACATCATGTTCATGTCGGTGAGCGAATGGGCGCTGCCATTCACGCGCGGAGGCGTTGAAGGCAAGGTCGGGGAATATTCCATTTCCTGCGTCGGGCCCGGGCCGCGCGCGCTTCCGCATTGGAAGATTGCGCGTTCGCGCGGCATGAAGACCATGGCCAAGGTGCAGGCCAACATCACGTGGGAATTCGCCTCCGTGCCCGTGCTGCCCGTTGCGCGCCTTGTCGCGGAACATGCGGAGAATCTTGCCAAACTCGACATGGACGGCGCGCTTCTAAGCTGGAGTCTGGGAGGCTTCCCGAGCGTCAACCTGGACCTGTTTTCATCTTACGACAAATCCAAAACGCGGGAGCAAAATCTTGTTTCCGTTGCGCAAAAACATTATAAAAATGCGGACTTTGAAAAGCTTTTGCGCGCGTGGGAAATTTTCGCGGAAGGCTATTCGGAATTCCCGTACAACCCCACGGGCCTTTACTGCGGGCCGCAGCACGCGGGCCCCGCGAACCCTATTTACCTGAAGCAGGCGACGTGGGCGGCGGGCATGGTCTGCATCCCGTACGACACTTTCAGGGCCTGGACGCGCGGCTACGCTCCGGAAATTTGGACGGCGCAGATGCGCAAGGTTGCGGACGGATTTGCGCGTGCGCTTCCGCTTTTTGAGGGCGCGCTTAAAAATTGCGACGCCCGCGCAAGGCGCGAGGCGGGCTGGGCCAGGGTTGCCAAGCTGCACTTTGAAAGCTCCGCCAATCAGGCCGAATTTTACAGGCTGCGCGGTGAGGCGGTTTCCGGCAAGGCCGCGGAAACGAAGGACGCAAAGTTCAAGCGCATGGGAGAAATTCTGGAAGCCGAGGAGCGCATCGTCCGCGAAATCCTGCCGATAGTTTTGCACGACGGCCTTGTTGCGTACGAGTCTTCAAACCATTACTTATACGCGCACATAGACCTCTTTGAAAAGCTCGCCAGCATAAGGCACGCGCAGAAAAATCTGGAGAGCATTCGTTAGGTGTGTTCAGTATTTGAAATTCGCGTCCATATTTGGACGGGAGCATTTTTTGCGTCTTTACAGCTTTCAAAATAATGTAAAAAATTCGGCGTATGAAAAGAGTGATGACGAGTTTGGCATGCGCCGCGCTTGCGGGCTTGGTTTTAACGGGCTGCCGCGCGCAAGAGGAATGCGAAAAATTTTCCGCAAAGGAGCTTAAGAAGAACGGCGGCTGGTGCTGGTATCAGGACGAGCGCGCGGTTGTAAGCGGGGACACGGTCGTCTTCGCTTCGGTGAAGTCTCCGGAGGGGGACATAGACGTGTCGAGCTGGAACATCAAAACGGGGGAACTCAAAAGCTCCACGCTGCACAAGAATTTCAACAGGGACGACCACGCCGTGCCCGCGCTTCTGAAACTCCCTGACGGCCGCATACTCGCCGCGTGGAGCAGCCACGGCAACGCTCCCGTCAAAAGCGACAACGGCGTCCTCTTTTACGCCGAAACGAAAAACGGCGCGGACGTTTCGGCATGGACTCCCGTCGTCCAAAACCCCTACAAGGGCTGCTACAACAACCTGTACATGCTATCCGCGGAGAAGAACCGCATCTACGATTTCTCGCGCTCCTACGGCTTCAACCCCAACTGGTATTATTCCGACGACGGCGGTAAAACCTTCAATTATGGCGGCCGCTTCCTAAAATGGAAGGTTGAAAAGAGCGACCCCAAGTACACGGGCATGGACGGCAACAGGCCCTACGTGAAGTACGTCTCAAACAATGTCGACGCCGTTCACTTCAGCACCACGGAAGACCACCCGCGCGCGTATGACAACAGCATATACCACGGCTATATGAAGGGCGGAAAGCTTTACAAGAGCGACGGCTCCTTCGTCGCGGAGCTTTCCAAGGAAAAGGACTCCGCGCCGAGTCCGCAGGATTTCACGCTTGTCTACAAAGGCGGCAGGGAGAATGTCGCGTGGACTACCGACATGCACCTCGATGAAAAGGGCAACCCCGTCCTGCTTTTCTCCGTTCAGATGAACGGGGGCGATCAGCGCCACCTGCGCGAGCACGAAGGCAAAGACCTCCGCTACTGGTACGCGCGCTACGACGGCAAGAAATGGGTTGCGAATGAAATGGCCCGCGCCGGCAGCGCCCTCTACAACCGCGAGTGCGACTACACGGGCCTTTGCGCCCTCAATCCCGCCGATGTGAATACGGTTTTCATTTCCACGAATGCCGACCCCGTCACGGGAAAGCCGCTCATCAGCACCGCCGACAACGCCCGCCATTACGAGATTTTCAAAGGCGTGACTGGCGACTTCGGCAAAACGTGGAAGTGGACGCCCGTCACGAAAAATTCCGCCGCCGACAACATCCGTCCCATAGTTCCCATTCCGGAAAACGGAAAATCTTCCCCGACCGTTCTGCTCTGGCTGCGCGGCAGGATGACGAACTTTTGCGACTACGAACTGGATGTAGTCGGAGACGCGTTTTGATGCATGCGATACGGCCCGCTTAGAAGTCAGCTCTGAACCGGAGGATTGGACCGTAGGGACAATCCGCAGGGCAGTTTTGGGTTAGCGGGACTCGAGCGTCAGGTTTGCATTTGCGAAGGAATTGCGCAGGAATAGGACTGGACGTCCATTCCAAGCAATGTATGAGCAATTCAAAGCTAGAGCCGAGAGGTTTGCGCGGCGAATTTAATTTTTAAATTATTCCCCAAACCCGCCGTGAAAACCGTTCCAGCAAGCCAAAACTTTAGAGATGACTTCTAACGAAATAAACGTTCATTCCGCATCTTGCGCAGTCGAATTCCAGGCTCAGTAGCGCTTCGGCGCTTTTGAGGTAGAGCGGTTCTTTGAATGTCTGGCCGCGCTCCTTTTTGCAAAGCCCTAGTTCGCGTAGCACGCAGTGTATGGTCTTCATCACGCGCAGGCCTTCCGCGCTTTTTTTACAGCATTCAAGGGCGTCCTCCCCTACGGCTAGCCCGAGCGCGGCGTAAAACTCCTTCGCCATTTTGTTCGACGCGTTGAGGGTGAAATCATTCGGAAGGAAGCGGGCGTCTGCGGCAATGTTTTTCGCGAAAGGGCGGGCGTCCGCATCCCTTTGCGCTTCCGTGTGCGCGGAGATTTTTTCTTCAAGCTCCGCGCAGAGCGTCCTGCGTATTTCGTTTATTTCAGAAGCCTTCAGGTGCGGAACCCTGTCGATTTTAAGCTCCGCAGATTCCGCGCAAAAGTTGCTGCCGCCGAATTTTGAAAGGTTCTGCTCCAGCCTTTCAAGCGCCGTCTGCGCATTGTCCGCAGCCTCTGTCGCGGATTTTTGCAGTTCGCATTTTGCGGAAATATGCGGCTCCTCGGCGAGGCTCAGTTCGAAGGCGTATGCGTTTTCCGTCTCCCACGCCTTCAGGTTCGCGGGCATTTTCCTTTCCGCGTCGCGCCCGAGCAGCCTCTCAAACGCGGCGTCAAAATTGCGTCTGATTTTCGCGTTCGGAAGGATTTTGAAATTTTCGTCGGAGCTTCTTAAATTAACCCTGCCGTTTTCGACGGTCTGCACGCGCGCTCCGAATATGCCGCCGTCTGGGTTCTCTATGATGAGGCCGTCGCCGTTGCTGATTTGT
>JAVBSZ010000063.1:0-10235 GCA_031556415.1 Opitutales bacterium
TTTGTCATGATCCGGCCCCGACTGCGAGACGAGCGTGTAGGAAACCGTTTCGCCCTTCTGCACCGCAGCCTCCTGCAGGCTGCCCTTCGGATTCTGGTTTGAGACAAGGTTGTCTATGTCCAGCTTGATTTTTCCGTACCAGTCAAGGACGGTTTTCTTTGCGCCCTCAAAGCCGGCGTCAAGATACACCGCGCCTATCACGGCCTCCAACGCGTCCTCCCAGGCGGAATGCGCCTTTCTGAGGCTTTCGGAGCCTTTTGGAAGGATGAGGAAATCAGGCACGCCCATTTGGTTTGAAAGCTCCGCAAGAAAGCTGCCCTGCGTGAGGGCTATGCGCGCCTTCGTGAGCGCGCCTTCCTCCTTGTCTGAAAAGCTTTTGTAGACCTCGTCGCTTATTATGCACTGCAGCACGGAGTCTCCAAGGAATTCAAGGCGCTGGTTGGAATTGATGCGGCTCTTTGCGGCGTTTACCGCACCCGGATGCGTGAGCGCCTGCTTGAGCAGCGCCATGTTTTTGAACTTATAGCGCAGCTTTTTTTCCAGCGGGGCGAAGAGCTTTTCGTCGGCTTCAATCGCCTTGAGGCGCGCCGCCTTCTTGGCCGCAACTTTCTTTGCAACCTTCGGGTTGAGTATGCGCCTTATGTACTTTTTCATCTTCATGGACGGAAAACACCTGCTGAAAAATTATCGGAAAAGACGCCTCATTTTAAAGAGAACTTGTTGGCGATTTCCTTTGCGAGCTTGTCGTACGCCGTGGCGCCGTCATTCCAGCGCGCATATTCAAAGATGGTCTTGCCGAAAGAGGGCGCCTCCGCAAGGCGCACCGTGCGCGGAATGTGCGTCTTGAAAACCGCGGCGCCGAGGACGGAACGCACCTCGCGCTCAACCTGCTTTGAAAGGTTCGTGCGCGGGTCGTACATCGTCATAATGACGCCGCCGAGTTCGAGCGTGTCGCTCACGCCGGCCTCTTTAAGCTGGTCAACCACGCCGAGAATCTGCCCAAGCCCCTCCATCGCAAGATACTCGCACTGGAGCGCTATCAGAAGATAGTCGCTCGCAACCAGAGAGTTCATGGAAAGCATCCCCAATGACGGGGGCGCGTCTATGACTATCGCGTCATATTCGCCGGAGTTTTTAAGGGGCTCTATGCACTCCTTCAGGCGCAGAAGATAATTTTCGCGGCTGGCAAGCTCCACTTCTATCGCCGATATGTCCATCTCAGACGGTATGAGAAAAAGGTTCTGCCTCTCCGTCTTTATAACCTTTGCGGCGGCCGAGGTGCCGGCATGCAGCGCCTGGTAGAGGCTAGCCCCCGCGGTTTTTTCATAGCCCAGCGCGCTGGTGGCGCTCGCCTGCTGGTCCATGTCTATCAGCAGGGTCCTCAATTTGCGGCGCGCGAATGCGGCGGAAAGATTTACGGCGGTCGTGGTTTTACCCACTCCGCCCTTTTGGTTTGCTATCGAAAAAACTTTTGCTCCCATGATGAAGTTCACTTATCCCATATTTTCAGCGCTTTTAAAGCAAAAAAATTTAAATTAAGCGCATTTTCAGCCTTGAAGCGCGGCGAGCTTTGATTTTAGCTTCCACTTCTTCAAATGTCTCCGTAGTTCAATGGATAGAACAATGGTTTCCGGTACCATCGATCAGGGTTCAAGTCCCTGCGGAGATAGTTTTACGAATGCTTTGGGCGACGGCGAGCGAAGCGAAAACCGAGACGGAACAAAACGGTTTTGCCGTTTTGCCCGAGCGAAGCGGAAGGTGAGGCGTTCACTACTGTGAACGCGAGTTCAATAGCGGTGTCGCTTCGGGCGTCTTCAGTACGCTCCTACCGCCTCTCCCCCCCCTGCTCCTGCTCTTCATCCCAAATCATTACATAAAAATTTTGGCGGATGAGTTTGGCGCCTAATCAGAGGGTGGAAAGCTTTTCGCACACCTCTTCTATCAGGAAGTTCGGCGTCGAGGCGCCGGCGGTGACTCCGACGGTGGAGTACTTTTTGAGGGCTTCGATGTCGAGCTCCTCGACGGTTTCTACATGGAAGCAGGGCACGCCGGTGCGCTCCACCATTATGGCGAGCTTGATTGTGTTGGCGGAATGCCTGCCGCCGATGACGACGATGGCCTGGGCGCCCTTTTTGACTAGCTCTCCGATGTCCTTCTGGCGCTCCTTGGTGGCGCCGCAGATGGTGTCGATGACGACGGTGTCGGGGAAGCGCTTCTTGAAATATTCGGAAATGTCGTGGTAGTCGTCGGTGAACATTGTGGACTGCGAAACCATGCAGATGTCGCCTGAGATGTCAGGAAGCTTGTCTATGTCCTCCTTGCTTTTGACGACGTAGCCCTTGTTCCCCGCGTAGCCCAGAAGGCCGATGACTTCGGGATGGTCCGGGTCCCCCACGATGACGGTCGTGAAACCCTTCTTTGCGTGGAAAATTATGCGGCCCGCAATCTTGCCCACGTCCGGGCAGGTGGCGTCCTTGTACTGCATGCCGAGGCCCTTCAAGTACTCGCGGCGCTCGGGGGAGACTCCGTGCGCGCGGAAGACCAGCATATCGCTGGCCTTGTCCGCGCTTTTCACCTCGCCGTCTATGCTGCCCTCGCTCTTGTAGTCCCCGATTTCGTTGATGCCCTCCTGGCGGAGAACCTCCATCATCTGGCGGTTGTGTATGAGTGGGCCGTCCGTGTAGACGCGCCTGCTTCCGCAGTCCGTGCACTTGCGCGCAATCCCTATCGCCCTTTCTACGCCGAAGCAGAAGCCGGCGCTCTTTGCCCTTAAAACGTTCATATCAGCCTTTCTTCGGAAGAATCCACATGTTCCTAAATTGCAGGCGGTCTCCGTGGTCCTGCAGCGAGAGTTTGAGGCCCTCCTTGACAAACTCCTTTACGGACTCCTCCGCGCGCAGCTGGCTGTGGTCGGTGCCCTGCGTCATCTCTATTTCGTCGTGGATTTTCACGCCGTTGTGCCAGACCGTTATGCGCGGGTATTCCGAAATTTCACCGCCCTCGAATTTGGGTTCTGTGAAGACTACGTCGTACGTCTGCCACCTTTCGGGCGGTAGCGCGGCGTTGACCTGCGGGGGCATGAATTTGTAGAGCGCGCCGCACTCGTTCCAGGTGCCGATGAGGTGGAAGGAATCTATTATCTGGATTTCGATGGGCCCTATGTAGAGGCCTGAATTGCCTCTGTTGCCCCAGGCCTTGCCGTAGCTTTCAGGAAGCTTGAACTCCAGATGCAGGGTGAAAGACTTGAATTTTTCCTTGCTCCAAACCGTGAGGTTCTTGCGCTTCTGGCCCTTGGCGGGCTCTTCAATGGGGACTTCGACGGTGTCTCCCAATATCTTCCAAGTGCAGACGGATTCGTCGGCGTAAACCCACGCGTCCATATTGCCGTTTCCGATTAGCAACTGTGCGCCTTCCGGGGCTTTCCGACCCATTGAAGGGATATCCCTCTCAAACTTTTTGAGCGTGGCGGTGAATTCGTCCTTGCCGGCAATTCCCTTGAGGACCATCACGCCGTCCTTCGTGATTTCGCCCGTGATTTTGTAGCCGCCCTCCGGATTTTCAATCACGAGCTTTTCCGCGCCCGCATCCTTGATTATGGCCGTCATGTACGGCGTTGCGCGCCTTAGCGTGTAGGGCAAAAGCAGCACCTGGTAGGTGTCGGCGTCGGGCTTTGAAACCTGCGCCTGCATCTTCGGGTTGACGGTGAAGAAGTGGCCCTTGGTTTCCACCCTGCCCTCGTATTCACCCACGAAGGGGTCTATTGCGAAAACCTGTGCGGCGAGCGACAGAAGCGAAATGCTTAAAAATATTTTTTTCATGGCTTTAAAATTATTTCTCCTCTTTTTTAAGTATCCACATGTTGCGGAACTGCACCTTGTGGTCGTGGTCCTGCAGCGAGAGCTCTGCGGGGTCGTCCGTGTAGACAAAAGTTTCCGCCTTGGTCTGTATGTGAGACGTCGCCTGGCTTATCTCGACATTCCCGTGGATTTTTATCCCGTTTAAATACACTGTGACTACTGGGTATGAAAGCAGCTTGCCGTCCTTGAAGCGGGGCGCTGTGTATTCCACGTCGTAAGTCTGCCACACCTCGGGCGGGAGGGAGGCGTCAACCTGCGGGGGCAGGTACTGGTAGAGCGCGCCGCACTCGTTCCAGAATGCTCCGCTGTGGAAGGAGTCTAGTATCTGGATTTCGAATGGCCCGATGAAGAAGCCGGAATTGCCCCTGCCCTGGCCGCTCTTGTCGTTTTCCTCGGGCAGCTTGAATTCGATGTGCAGGGAAAAGTCTTTGAATTTCTCCTTGGTATAAATTGTGCGGTTGCGCTTCTTTTCACCCTCGGCGGGCTTGTGCGGCTCTATCTCCACAATCCTGTCTATGATGTTCCACTCCGGCGCGGAGCCGTCGGCCTGCTTCCAGAGGTCAAGATTACCGCCGCCTATGAGCAACGTTGCGCCCTCTGGCGCGGGTATCTGCATGGTGGGCGAAACCCTCTCAACCCTCTCGAGCTTTGCGCCGAAAGCCTTGCTTCCCGCCTTGGCCGTGAGCGCGACATTGCCGTCCGCGTCAATGGTTCCGCTCATGGAGTATTCGCCCTGGTTTTCGAACTTGAGGGTTTCCGCGCCCTCGTCCTTGAGCGTGAACTCCGCATAGCAGTTGGCCCTGCGCGCTATGAAGGGGAGTATGCGCACTTTGTAAGTGTCGGCCGCCGGTTTTGAAATCTGCATGCAGATTGTCGGGTTTGCCTGGAAGTATCCGCTGTCGGCATCGTTAGATCCGACATATTCGCCGACGAAATCCCCGTCGGCGCGCGCCGCAAACGCGCAAAGCGAGGCGCCCAGAATTATCAGTGTTTTTTTCATGTTAGTTTTTAGATTTCCCAAAATTTACCGTATCGCATCAAGAATAAAAAGAGCTATATCTTTTTAAGGTTGAAGCCTTCCTTCGTGTCGAAAACCTGCCAGCCGGCGGCTTCTATCTTCCCTCGGAGCGCGTCCGCGGCGGCGAAGTTTTTGTCCTTCTTTGCCTGCCACCTTTCCTGCGCAAGGGCCCTGATTTCTTCGGGCGCCTCCTCAATAACTTCATCATGGGCGTCCGCAAATACGTCCAGGCCCAGAGCGTACATCAGGCCGCCGAAGGCCTCGATGTCCGCAAGCGTCTTGCGTGCTGACTTGTCCGCAAAGGCGCTGAAAATTTCGCCGAGAGCCTTTGGCACGTTGACGTCGTCGCAAAGCGAGTTCCACGCGGGCTCAAAATCCGTGCCCTCAAACCTTGCTCCGGCATGCACGAACTTCGCAAAGTCCTCCTTTGAAATCTTGAGCGCGTCCAGAAGCGCCGTCAAAGATTTCTGCATTTTTGAGAGCGCGCTCTTGGCGTCTTCAAGGCCCTTGAATGTGAAGTTGAGCTGCTGGCGGTAGTGGCCCGCGATGAGCGCAAAGCGTATCTGCATGGGCGTGAAACCCTTTGCGGCGAGGTCGTCAAGCGTGTAGAGGTTGCCGAGGCTCTTTGACATCTTCTGGCCCTCCACCATCAGGTGCGCGCTGTGGAACCAGAAGCGCGCGGGCGTGTCCACGTGCAGGGAGCAGCGGCTCTGCGCGATTTCGTTTTCGTGGTGCGGGAAGCAGAGGTCTATGCCGCCGCCGTGAAGGTCGAAGGATTTGCCGAGGTACTTTGCGGCCATGGCGGAGCACTCAATGTGCCAGCCGGGCCTGCCCTCGCCCCAGGGGGATTTCCAGAAGTTGTCGCCGTCCTCGGGCTTGCGGCCCTTCCATAGGGCGAAGTCCGAAACGCTGTCGCGCTCGTATTCGTCGGCGGAATTCGCCTCGCCCGCGGAGTTGACGTTCTGCGTTTTGAGCGAGGATTTGTCCAGCCCCGAAAGCTCCCCGTACTCGGGGAAGGTGGAGATTTTGAAATAGACGCTGCCGTCCGGCGTTGCGTAGGCGTGGCCGCTTTTGACGAGCTCCTCAACCATCGCAATCTGCTCCGCGATGTGTTCCGTGGCGCGCGGCTCCACGGTAGGAACAAGGAGGCCGAGCTTTCCGCAGTCTTCGTGGAATTTCCTCTCCCACTTAAGGGTGAATTCTTTGAGAGAGACGCCCTCCGCGCGGCTTGAACGTATGGTCTTGTCGTCAACGTCGGTGATGTTGCGCACGTGCACGACCTTCATGCCGGATTCTTCCAGGATGCGGCGCAGCACGTCCTGCACGGCGAAGGTTCTGAAATTGCCGATGTGCGCGGGGCCGTAGACCGTCGGGCCGCAGCAGTACATCTTAAAGGGTTCCCCCGCAACCGCGGGCGCAAGCGTTTCTTTTTTTCTTGTAAGGGTGTTGAATATGGTCGGGTTCATTTTTGGTTGCCAATTCTTTCCATAATTGCGACAGTCAAAAGACAATGGACGAAAATTTCAAGCTTGATATATCAAAACGCCCGAGGCGCCTGCGCAAGAGCGCGAACGTGCTTTCGCTCTCGCAGGAGACGCGCATACACCCGTCTGATTTGATATTGCCGGTGTTCCTCATAGACGGCAAGAACCGTTCGGTTGAAATACCCTCCATGCCCGGCATAGAACGGCTTACTGCGGACCGCCTTCTGAAGCTCTGCGAAAAACTTTTGAAGCGCGGAATCACGGCGATTGCGCCCTTCCCCTCCGTGGAACAGAATTTGAAATCCCTGAACGCGGCGGAGGCGTGGAACCCAAAAAGCCTCGCAAACAGGGCCATCGCGGCGGTCAAAAAACGCTTCCCGGAAATGACCGTGATTGCGGATATAGCGCTAGACCCATACACGTCGCACGGGCATGACGGCCTTCTCGACGCCTCCGGCGCAAAAGTTTTGAATGACGAAACGGTGTGGCTGCTCTGCAAGATGTCCCTCGCCGCGGCACAGGCGGGCGCGGACTTCGTCGCCCCAAGCGACATGATGGACGGCAGGATAGGCGCAATCCGCAGGACGCTGGATTTAAACGGGCTCACCGAAACCGCAATCATGGCCTACTCCGCAAAATTCGCCTCCGCATTCTACGGGCCCTTCCGCGATGCGATAGGCTCAGGAAGCGGCGCAAAGAGCCGCGCTCTCGATAAACGAGGCTACCAGCTCAACCCCGCCAACGTGCGCGAGGCGCTGAAGGAGGCCATACTTGACGAGGACGAGGGCGCGGACGTGCTCATGGTAAAACCCGCGGGCGCGTATTTGGACGTAATCGCAAAATTGAAGGAGCGCACGCACCTGCCCGTGGCAGCCTACCAGGTTTCCGGGGAATACTCCATGCTGCACGCGGCGGCGCAGAAAGGCTGGCTGAACCTTGAAAAGGCGCGCGACGAAAGCCTTATCGCAATCAAGCGCGCGGGCGCGGACATGATACTCACCTACTTCGCAATGGACGCGGGCATGGAGTGAATCTCCCGCCAAATTAAGATTGAAAAGTCCTGAATTTTTGAAAATAAAAGCCTTATGAAACCCCTGATAACTTTGATAGTGTCGATAGCCGCGGCGGTCGGCGCGTTTATATGGTCGAAGAACTATATGCTCGGCGAAATGTCGCTGGGCAACCAGATGGACGTCGCTCTCGGAAGCGGGATAAACTGGACCGAAGTTGCAATCTACGCGGGCGCTGTCGTCATAGGCCTCGTTGCCTTCTCCCTCGCCGCCTTTGTCTGCAACAAGGTCATAGACGCCGTTTCAAAAAAGTAGAGGCGCTAGAATTTTTTTTCATAATAGCCATCCGACCGCTTGGCTATTAATTTCTTCAGCTCTAGCATTGTGAGGGACGCCATGACGGAGCCTATGCGCAGACCTGTGAGTTCCTGCAAATCGGCGCTGTTCAAAAGTTCGCCGCTTGCGAGGCAGTCGTAAATGCGTTTTTCATCCGGCAGAAGCGCGGTTGAGGCGTCATTTTGCGCGGGCTCTTCCGCACTTCCTGCGGCGCCGGCGGAAAAGTCCAAATCCATCTGGCCGGAAAAAGAGAGCGATTCCAGAACGTCCTCCACACTCGTGATGAGCGTTGCGCCGTCTCGTATCAAATCATGGCAGCCTTTGCTGGTGGGCTGGTCTATGCGCCCGGGAACGGCGAAAACGTCGCGCCCGTACTCGCCCGCGAGGCGCGCGGTTATCATGCTGCCGCCCTTGGAGTCGCTCTCCACGACTATCGTTGCGACGCTCATGCCGGCAATTATCCTGTTGCGTATCGGAAAATTCTGCCTGTCAGCGCGGCAGCCCATGGGGAATTCCGAAACCGCAACGCCCTGCGAAATTATTTTCTTATAGACGTCGACATTTTCAGGCGGGTACACCACGTCAACGCCGCAGCCGAAAACCGCCGTGGTCATCCCGCCCGCCTCCAGCGCGCCGAGGTGGGCGGCGGTGTCTATACCGCGCGCCATGCCGCTTACAACGTTGAATCCGGCGTGGGCGAACGCCGCGCCGAACTTCCGCGCAACGCTCTGCCCGTACACGCTGCCCTTCCTGCTGCCTATTATTGAAATGCAGGGCTTGGAAAAATCCGGCGTTCCGAGGCAGTAGAAGCCGACGGGCGGGTCCGCTATCTCCTTTAAAAGTTTGGGGTACGCCGCGTCCTCAATGCAGATATATGTTCCGCCGCGCGCCTCCAGCTTCCTGCAGATTTCGTCGGCGTCTATTCTTGCGCGCGAAGACACTATAGCCTCCGCGGTCTTCTCGCCTATCCGCTCCACGCGCATGATGTCGCCCTTGCCCGCGCGCAGGGCCTCCTCCGGCCCGCCGAAGAAATCTACAAGCTTCATCGCCGTCACCGCGCCCACTTCCGAGAGCATGGAAAGCTTCATGTAATGCTTCGCCTTTTCACTGACCATTTCCAACCGCCTTAATTAAATATTCGTCCGCAATATCCTTCGTGGGGACCGCGTTTTCCCCCCGCGCGTAAAACGCCTTTTCAGACGCTATACCAAGCCACTGCGCGGCGAGGCAGCCGGCCTCAAGCGCGCCCAAATCCAAATCCTTCCTCGCAAGCAGGCCGCCGCAAAGACCGGCAAGGATGTCCCCGCTGCCGCCGCGCGCAAGAACGGGGCCTCCGCGCACGCTGCGCGCTATAATCTTTCCGTCGCAAACGCGCGTCACGCTTCCTTTGAGAAGAACAGTCAGCCCCGCAGAAAATTTCATGATGCCTTCGTCTGACGCGTCGGGGCAAAGGCGCGCAAACTCCCCCGCGTGCGGCGTGATGATGCTGCGCGCGCGTCCGCGCAGTTTTTCGGCGAGAGTCGGCGTTATTGCGTCGGCATCCAAGACCGCGGGAGCGGAAGACAGATTCAGAATTTCCCCGAATAGCGCGGACGTTTCCGCGCTCTTTGTTGCGCCGGAACCCATCAGCAGAGCATCCGCGCCGTCCGCAAATTCTTTATAAATGGAAAGCGTTTCAAGGGAGAGAGCGCCGCTTTCGTCATGCGGGCAGCCCACCCATATCGCGGAGGGCTCCGCCGCCGCGTACGCGGCCGCAAGCGGCTCCGGCACGAAGGCGCTGACAAGCCCAACGCCCGTTTTAAGCGCCGCCTTCACGTTCAAAAGCACGGCCCCCGGGTACGATAGCGAACCCGCAAATATGTGCAGGTGCCCGTACGTGCGCTTGTCGGAATCCGAACTTCTCAGGCGCGAGAGGCAGTCAAGCGCATCTTGCGCAACGATAAAATCTTTATCAGCGTCAAAATCTTTTTCTTTTTGCGAGGAGGCGAAAAAGCCCAAATCCGCATACCTTATCCTTCCGCAGGATTTGGCGTTTCCGCTTTCAAAAAGCGCGCGCTTTGCTATGCCCGTGGCGTAAGTGACGTCCGCAATAAATGAATCCGAATGCGGCTCTCCGCTTTCAGAAACTCCCGCCGGAATGTCTATTGCTATTTTCACCCGCGCCTGCGCCGCGTTCACAATCTTTAGCGCACGCGCAAAATTTTCCGGAAAAGGCGGCCTGAAATTCATGCCGAGCAGGCCTTCAAACACGGCGTCAACGCCCTGCGCGCAAACGCGCTCAAGCTCCGCGTGCGTTGAAAAAACTTCCGCGCCCGCAAAGGCCGCCTGCGTTTCCATAAGCGCCCGCTTTGTCAGCGGCTTTAGCTCCGACATCTGCGGAACGTACAAAAAGAGCCGCCCCTTCGGAAAATAATTTTCAGCGATTATCTTGGCCGCCAGCAGCGCGTCCGCGCCGTTGTGCCCCTTGCCCGCGAGCACAAGTATGCGCGGCGCATCCTGCGGAATCTGAAAACGAAATTCATCCAGAAAC
>JAVBSZ010000098.1:0-6291 GCA_031556415.1 Opitutales bacterium
TGAATGGACGCTCGGCCGCAGCGGGGGCCACAGGGGCTTCAATTCGCCGCCCGGGATAATCGGCCTCATCTGGTCGTGGCGCGGGGCGAGGTACGTGGGCCTTCTGGGCGTCATGCTCACCACGATTATTTATTCGTACTATATTTACATAGAGTCGTGGTGCCTGGGCTACGCGGTCAACTTCGCCTCGGGCGGGATGGAGTTTTCCTCCATAGAGGAGTCCGGCAAATTTTTTACGGATTTCATAGGCGCGGACGCGGACGGTTCCGCGCTGGGTCTGGGTTTTGACAGGGTGTCTCTATTCTTCGCATTTTCCTTCGCGCTGAATTTTCTTCTGATTTACAAGGGCGTTGCCAAGGGCATAGAGATGTTCTGCAAGTACGCCATGCCGCTTCTTATCATACTGGGCCTCGTGCTCGTGGTGCGCGTCATGACGCTCGGCGGCGTTGCCGAAGACCATCCGGAGCGCGGCATAGACCAGGGCATGGGCTTCATGTGGAACCCCGTGAAAGTCGTGCTTGAGGAGAGGGGAGAAGACGGAAAGTGGGTGGAAGTATCGCGCCTCGTCGGAGATTTCGACATTAAAAATGCGGAGGAAAAAATTTCATCCGCGCCCGCCGAAACCCTGCGCATACGCGAAATTTCCGTGTTCGAGCAGCTGATGAACCCGTCGATATGGATTGCCGCTGCGGGGCAGGTGTTTTTCAGCCTGACCGTCGGCTTCGGCGGCATAATGACCTACGCAAGCTACCTTAGAAAGCGCGACGACGTCGTGCTCAGCTCCATGGCCTCTGCGGGCGCGAACGAGTTTTGCGAAGTCTGTTTGGGCGGGCTCATTACCGTGCCGGCGGCCGTGGCCTTCTTCGGCGTCAGCGGCGCCATGGGCGCCGGCCTGAGCCTCTTCGACCTCGGTTTCAGGGCGCTGCCCATGGTCTTTGCGCACATGGAATTCGGCGCGCTTTTCGGCTTACTATTCTTCACGCTGCTCTACCTTGCGGCGGTGACAAGCTCGCTTTCCATGCTCCAGCCGGGTATAGCGTTTCTTGAAGAGGCCATGGGCGTGGGGCGCAAGGTGTCCTCCCTTCTGCTCGGCCTCATAACGTTTTTCATATCCGTGTTCATCATTTATTTTTCAAAGGACCTGAAGGCGATGGACACTTTCGATTTCTGGGTAGGCCAGGTCGTCGTCTATGTTTTTGCGATGTTCCTAGTGTGCATATTCGCGCGCGTTTTGGGTCCGAAAGAGGGGATACGGCTCGCCAACCATTCGTCATTGGTGAAGCTTCCCAAGTGGTTCGGTTACGTGATATGCTACGTGAGCCCGACGCTGCTGGTGCTGGTATTCGTCTCATGGGTGGCAAAGGAAATCTTCGGCTTCGGCGCGGGCGGGCGCAGCGGGTACATTACGGACCTCTTCGGCTTCGGCGCGGAAGTCAGCACGGTTGCATGGGTATGCATACTGATGATAGCGGCGCTTTTCGGATTTTACGCCATGATACTGCGCTCCTCAAAGCGCTATAAAACCCTCAAAAAAGGCGGACATTCATGACACTCGGCGGCTGGATGACCTTTCTTATTTCCGTGCTTTCGGTGACGTCGTTTTTCGTCTGGTGCGTCAGCAAGGTGCTCCGCGCAAAACGCGTGGACAAAATCCACGACGTCCATTTCGAAGACCCCTTCGACGACTGACGCGCCGCGTGCGCGGGAGTGAAAATTTTCCGCCTGCGCGCGTTTTTTTGTAATAATGCGGCCCCTTCATCCGTATTATAATCAAGATGAAAAAAATATTCCCCCTCATCATTTTATCCGCGCTGTGCGCCTGCGGAAAGTCCACGGTCGGCGACAAGGCGCAGATACTCTCAATGCGGGATACGCCCACGGCCGAGCTCGCCGCCATGGCGCAGGCCGGGGACCTGTGCGCCGAGGCAGTCTACGCGCAACGCCTCTTTGAAGACTCCGCGACGCGTTCGGAGGGCAGGGCGCTCCTGAAAAACGCTTTTGAAAGCGGCAGCGGGTACGCCGCATATTTGCTCGGCTCTTCAGAAAACGGTCTCCCGTATCTTGAAAAGGCGCGGGATTTTTCAACGGATTACCAGCCGGAGATACGCGCGCAAATAGCCATGATAAAACTTGGAGACGCCGCGCCCGTGGGAGTCAGCGCCGAGAACACGGCGCTGCTTGCGGAACTGGAAGAGGCCGCGAAGGACGGCGCGCAGGCCGCCGCCTTCGTCCTGCGCGGCATTTATTCAACGCCGTCCAAAGGAGCGGAGGCGTCGTATTACAGCCCCGAAAAGGCGCACTTCTGGAACACGGAGCTTATCCAGCTTTCGAGCGCCAAACACCAGTACAGATACCGCGCCGCGCTCGAATTTTACAGGGGATTTGGAACTTCCAAGGACGAACGAAATGCTTTCGGATATTTCAAAGACGGCGCAAAACTCTTTCTAGCCAAAGACGCCTTTGATTTTAACGAGAGGCTTTCGCGCGTGATATCCTCTCCACTCTGCGTGTCCATGAAAAACGCCGCCTGCATGGCGTACTGCCTTGAAAAGGGAATAGGGACGGCGAAGGACGAAAAGCGCGCGCTGGAAATAAGGGAGAAAATCCTCAACTGCGGGAATACGTATTTCATCAAGGCGGTTTCGGAAATATTCGCGCCCTTCTTCGGGCGCGAGGCCGAGTTTGCGGACGACGGGGAAGCCCACCGCCTCTACGCGGATGCGGCGTCCAACACAATGAACGAGCCCGAAGAGCTCATGGAGCGGGAAGAAAAGCTCATCGAGGAAAAAGCGAAGAAATATTCCGCCATGAAGGCCGAGGAGCTTGAGAAAATCGACGACCCGCTGGCGAAAACCGCGCTCGCGAAAAAATACATGGGCTTGTCCGCAAGCACAACCCTGCACACGCGGGGAGGGGTTCTTGTGAAATACTCGGTATACAGCAAGGGAACCGCGCCAAAGGGTTTGGAAATTCTAAAGGAGGAGGCCGGCAAGGGCAACGCCTCCGCCATGCTGGAGCTCGCAAGGCTTTACATGAACGGAAACTTCAGCGGCGCCGACTGCATTGTCGTCAACCAGCCCGCGGATATGGATTTGGCTTTGGCGAAGGAGTACTGCGCGCGCGTCCTCAGGCATGACAACCTCTACTTCGCGCGCCAGGCGCTTGAAATGCTGGGGCATCTGTCCCTGTACAAAAACCCCGCATATATGGCGTACGGCTATGCGCAGGTGAATACGGACAGGGCAAAAGCCGAAGAGGCCGTCTCTTTTTACAACCGCAGTTTTGCGCTCGGCAACAGGGCGGTCGCGCCAAAAATGCACATGATATATTCGGGCATGCCGGTTTCGGAAGGCGGATACCTCATAGAGCCCAACCCCAAAACCGCATTTTATTGGATGGAGCAGAGCGCGGAACTTCGTCCAGAATTCGCGTATCAGCTTGGAGTGGCGTTTCTGAACGGGTATCCCGTGAATCAGGATTTTGAAAAGGCGGCGGAATCTTTCAAAAAGGGCTTCGACGAAAACGCCGAAACTCTAGGCTTCTCCACCTGCGCCGAAGCGTACGCGGGGATGTGCGCACGCGGCTTCCTAAAGGGAAAGGGCGTTTCGGATGCGGAGGCGATACGAAAGAAATACCGGCTGGACAATGCGTGGATGTTCCACGAGCTGGCCAGGGTTTATTACAAAGGCGCCCTTGACGACAAGGCGGAGTATCAGCGCTGGACGGACGCGGGTGAGGCCTTTCAGAAGGAGCCTAAGCCAAAGAAGGAAGTCACTCCGCAGGATGACAGGGAGAAACGCATTGCCGAACTCAAAACGCTTCCCGGAATCGGGGAGCCCATGAGGGAGTATCTGTTGGGCAACGAATATCTGAATATGCTTTTCAATTCCCTTTGGAACAATGCGTCAGACGGGGACATCTCCCAATGCAAGGCGACGGCGGCGGAGCACCTTGAGAAGTCCGCAAAATCGGGCTATGTTCCGGCCATGCTCGCGCTGCGCGAAATGTGCGCAAACAGGGATTACCGCATCGTGGACCATGAGCGGGCCTTGTACTGGCTGGAAACGGCCCTGAAGACGGGGGACAGGCGCGCTTTGGAGGCCAAGTATTCCGATAGCAAGCCGCTTTCCAAGGAGGACTACGCGGCGGCGGTGGAGCTTATGGACGGTGCTTCGGGTCACTATATGGCGGAAATGATGTACAGCATCATTCCGGACATGCTGTCTTCGAACAGCCTCTCTGCGGAAAAGAAATACGGCCTGATACTGCGCGCGGCTCATCTCTCAAAGGTCGACACGTTCAATGTGACGATAGGGCTTATGAAGCTCGTCGGCATGGGGTGCGAAAAGGACGCAAAGGGCGCGCTTGAAAATTTTGAACGCTCCATGGATGGCTGGAACAAGGGCGCCGCCGCTCAGGTTTTGAGCTATCTGTACGCGGGGAACTTCGGCTTTGAAAAGGACGAGGCGAAGGCGAAGAAGTACGCCGCCGTATGCGAGGGCGAGCGGATCGTTCTCAACGTATATTCCCCGCTTTTGAACACGCTCAGCAAGATGGCCGAGGCAAACCCCGAGGCCATGAGTCTTTCAAACGCGCTTTTTGCGCGTGAACAGTTTAAGAAAACGGAAACCGTCAAAACTTCGGATGATGAAGAATGGGACGGTTCCATGTATTCGGTTTCCACGGACGAGCTTGAAAAAATCGCCAAGGACGGCTCGCGCAAGGCCAAGTATGTTCTGGCGCTGCGCTATATAGGCAGATGGCGCGAGCAGGACTACGCCAAGGCCGCCGAACACTTCAAAGAGCTGCATGAGGCCGACGCGGAAGACCCGCGCTACATCGAGGGCCTGTGGTTCCTCACCCTCAAAGGGCTTGGCGGCGTGGAGAAGGACCCCGAGCTTGCGGCAAAGTATCTGGACAAGATTTTTGAAGGCGCGCACGACGGAAATAAAAAATCAATCGGAGTTGTGCGGAGCCTTATCGGCGGGAGCGAAGCTGCTTATCCCAATTTTGACGCGAAGGAGGTCCCGCTGGAAGTGGGTGAGCGCGCGGAGAAACTTTTTGGGATGGAAAACAGCTATTACCTTAGCATTCTGGCGGGCTTCTTCGAGCGCCACGGCAAGACTGAAAAGATGCTGGAGCTTTACGGGAAGGCGGAGGCGATGGGAGAGTCCAACTCCGCCGTGTCGCTCGGCCGTTATTACAGGGACGCGAAGCCCAAGAAGTACAAGGAGGCGCTCGAACACTTTGAAAAGGCGTTTGAAATCTACAAGTCCAATGAGAAGAGGTATCCGGACGGCTTCTGGGCCGCGCCTGAATACGCGATGTTCTATTTCTACGGGCGCGGCACCCCGAAGGACTACGCCAAGGCTCTTGAAATTTTGTCTTCCAACAAAAGCAACTTCATGAGCTTGGTTTGGATTTCCATATTTTACAGGGAGGGTTACGGGGTTGAGAAAAATCCGGAAATCGCGGAGAAGTACCTCAATATGGCGCTGAAATTAAACGATAGCATCGGCCATGACGCGGGGCTGGCGGGAACATGGCTGATTTACGGCGGCGGGCGCAATCATTATGAGTTTCCTAAAATTCCGGAACTCGGCGTGCGCCTCACAAAAATCGGCGTCGAACACGGGGACGGAAATTCCATAAGCAGTATGGCGGAATTGCTTCTCGAAGGGAAATATGTGGATGCGGACCACGCCAAGTCCGCAGAGTATTACATCATGCGCGGAGAGCACAGAAACTACGGCCTGAGGGATGACTTCTGGGGCTATTCGGAAGCCATAAACATCTACAAGAATTCGCCGAGCGCCAAAGACCCTTCAAAAGCCTTCGCGCTTTGTGAAAAGTGGGTGAGGCAGAGCCCCAAATCGGCGTGGGCGCTGACCAACATGGCGCTGTTGCACCTCTACGGGACAGGCACGCCGAAGGATGAAAAGAAGGCCTTTGAGTGCATAGAAAAAGCCTCTTCGCTGGAACTTAAGGACACTTACGGATACCTCACGCACGCCGTGCGCTGGCTCTTCTATATGAACGGCTACGGCGTGGCCAAAGACCCCGCAAAGGCGCAGAGCATAGCGGAGGAATGTATGAATATAAAGGTGAGCAGGTGCGGGGTGAATCTCCCGTATCTGAACATCGCCGGCAATTTCATCGTGAGGCAGGATTTTAGCGACATTACCGACTTTCTCGGCTTTGAGCCCGACCTCGAAAAGGCGAAGTTCTGGCTGGACGCCGAGGAGGCGCGCGCCATGAAGATTGAAAAGAAGGGTTCGCGCAATTATTACC
>JAVBSZ010000015.1:0-6643 GCA_031556415.1 Opitutales bacterium
GCCCTGGTCCTTCTTGTAGTCTACCGCGGCGGCCCACACAAAATATTCCCCCGCGTTCCTGCACTCCACAAGCGTGGAGGCCGTACAGCCGGCCTTGCCCGCGTAAAGAACGGTGCTTTTGTCAATTCCCGACGGCTCCCAGTCCCCAGCGAACTGGAAGGCGTCGGCCTCTATGTACATCGTGTTGCCCGCAACGGGCATGAGCGCAGAAGCCTCGAAAGAGAGGACGGCCAGCGCGGCTGTCAGCGCGGCTTTTTTCATCAGGGAAAACTTTTTCATTTCGCCTTGAGAGTGAGGGTTTCCGTCTTTGCGTTTTCGGCGCCGTTTTCAAACAGGGAAATCTGCACGGTGAAATCCTCCTCGGGCGAAAGCGGATAGACGCTGATTTCGTAGGGGAAAGACGCCTTCGTTATGGTCTGTTTTCCGTTGAGGCTCATCCGGATTTTCGCGTCCTTCTTTTCCACGCCGCCGGTGACGAACGCGTACACGGAGTCCTTCCCGAAGGGGCCTCGGATGCGGAAAATGTGGAGGTCCCCCCAGTTGCCGCCTATCGCCTTTTTGAGTATGTGCGAACCCGCGGGCAGAGCCGGAAGCTCCGCGGACGGCCTTACATCCGCCGTCGCGGGTATCCTGAAGGCTGCCATCTTCTGGGAGCCGAGCTTCACCTTCTTTTTGCCGAAGAAGCCGAACTTTTCGTTCATCGCCTTTCCGTCTCCGGAGTACGCAAGGACTTCCGCATTGACGTCCACCCCCTCCATTGCGCGGCTCGTCGGGTCGAATTCAATTTCGATTTCGCGCTCCGCCTCGCTGTCGTTAAGGAGTCCCACCCATACGGCCTCGGGCGCGCGCGCAAGCACGACGCTGGCCTTCGCGGTGTCGGCGATGGCCGCGCGCTTGTCGAGCATCAGTCTGCAGTTTTCGTCCGTGAAGAATTTTCCTGTGCGCCCGTAGACGCGGTCCGTGAACCACACGTAGCCCTGCTGGCGCACGAAGGGGAAGTCTATGTTGCCGCCAGCCGCAATTTCGAACTGAGCCATGAGGTAGTCATAACTCTGCTCAAAGTGGCAGGGCGCGTGGTGGTAGTAGAAGCTCGTGATGTCCGGGCCCGTGTAAGGGTAGTCCGAGGCGTGCATGATGTCCGTAAAATCGAGCACGTAGTAGCCGATGAAGTTTGAATAGCGGCCTATTATCGCGTGGCGCGAGTACTTCATCAGGATGTCGTCCCCCGAATGCCTGAAGGTTCTAAGCATTTCTCCGGACCACGAAGGCATCACGATGTTGCTGTAGTTGTGCGAGAGCGAAAGGTAGGTTGAATACTGTTCTATTCCCACGCCTATGCGCGAAACCTTCATCGCGTCGGGGATTTTTTTCTCAAGCTGTATGGCGTTTGACGAATACCTGAGATGGCTGTCTTTTTCCGATTTCCTCGGCAGGTTGAATACGAAAAGGTCTTCTTCCGAACCCATCCTGACGCGGTTTTCGCCGTACCACCAGATGTAGCCCGGGCTTGTCACAAGGTTGTCCTTGTTGATTGTGATTTCGCCCTTGGGCGGAGTGGGGAAGTTCCAGAGGGTTGAGAGCGTGTAGAAGGCGCCCTGGCGCGCGTAGTCGAGGTACTTTTTGTCCTTCGTGGCCTCGTACATGTCGGGCAGATACCACCAGTATGGATAGTGGCTGACGTTCACGAAGGCGCTCAGATTCACTTCCTTGTCGTTCATCTTGTCGAACGCGCGCACCAGCCACGCGTCGCACTGCGCCTTGATTTTTTCAAGCAGCTCCGCGCTGGGGTTTGTGAAGTAGTAGCCGAGCATCTCGTTCCACGCGTCGGGCGCGTTCCTGAACCTCGGGTTTCCGTTCTGGTCGAGATAGAGTTCCTTAAGCCAGGTGTTTTTCTTGCCAAGAAGCGCGTCCAAGCCCGCATAGTAGTCCATGCCTTTGGAGGCGTAGCGCAGGACGGCTGGGTCCTGCGAATACGCGTTGCCCGCGGGGTATATGGAAAAGTGGACATTCCTTGAAAGCGTGAACTCTATGGTGGGCAGCGCTATGTTCTTGTAGTACTCCTCGTCGTTGGTGAGCAGCGCCACTTCGATTTCCGAAAGCGGGACGGCGTGGGTGACAAGGCTTTTGTCCTCTATGTTCCACCTGCCCTTGTGCGTGCGGCTCCAGCCGCTGAAGCGCTCGTTCTTAAGGTACTCCGCGATGTTCGCAACGGCGTCGGAGAATGACACGTCGTAAGACTCGCGGAAAGTCGAACCCTCAAAAATGTTTTCGTTGGCGTAGGTGAGAACCTGCGTCCAGTCTCCCGCAAAGCTCGCTATGTTCCACGAGGCCTCAAGGGGTTCTCCGGCCGCCTTCTTTGAATTTCTTCCGCCGAGTATGGGGTAGAAGACCGCCGCCTGCGGCTTGCCGTCGTTGTTGGAAATTGAGAAGCCCATGACGGCGCTGCCGGGCCTGCTCCATTCGAAGGGCAGCAGCTTGGGGTCTGCGATGAGAGCGTTTGTAATCTTCATGTCGCCGTGCGTCGTCTGCAGGGCGCTCAGGGGCTGGCTTGTCATGTTAGTGCCAACCATCTTGGGCTCGTTCATCAGGCGTTTGCCCTGGTAGATTGCGGGAAGCAGCGTGGCGTCTACCGCCTCCTTGTCGAGCGGATTGAAGCCGACGAAGGCGAGGGAGTAATACGCGTCGTCTTGTATCTGCGCCTTGACTTCCATGCGCGCGCAGGGCCCGCTCTCGCCGAGGGAGATGAGCGCGGAAATCCCGTTGCCGTAGTCGAGCTTCAGCGCGCGCTCCGAGACCTTCTCAACCTTCTTCGGGCGCATCACTTCGGCGTTCTCAACCGCGTATGGGTTGCTGGGCGACGCGGGCAGGATGAGCTCATTGCCCTTGAAATCCACCCTGATTTTCGCCTGCGTTCCGCTCCATGCGACGAAGTAGCTAGAGTCTTTGAACTTCGGGTCGCGCGCGCTCAAAAGCAGGAGGTATTCGTCCTTGAAGTCGGGCAGCTTCACCCATTTGCCGTCTTTGGGAAGCTCCGCGCTGCGCACGTAATAGGAGGTTCCGGAGGCGTCCTTCATCTCGGTGTAAAGGATGCGGATGTCCCTGTTCTGTATGCCGAACTTTTTTGGATTTTTGATTTCTTTGAGCGGCGAAGGCGACGCGTAGCTGCTCAACGTTTCGTAAGGGACCTCCACTGGGGCTACGGTGATTTTCTTCCTTTCGGCGGAATTTTTGAGCGCCTTGTTGGGGTCGTACGAAGGGTCGTTCGTGACCAGGACGGCGTCGGCGCGCACATACTGCGTGAGGCGCTTTATGGCGATGGTGTGGGCGCCGGCGGCAAGGTTTGCTTCGCCAACCTTCTCCCAGTAGAGGCCGTTGTGCCCGTGCTTGCCGGCGGCCTCCGGCATCGTCGTACCGTCCACAATAACGCTGTAGAGGCGGGTGCCCTGCGCCGTCTCCGCGTTGTCGGCGGCGCTCGTCCAGATGGAGTACGCTCCGCCCTCTTTCGTTTCAAAAACGGTAAGCGGCGTGGCGTCGTCCGTAAGGGAGAAGAGGCCCCACTCTCGGCCCAGGTGCATGGTGGTCCAGCCGGAGAGGAACTGGAAGTCCTCGCATTCTATCAGGAAGGTTTCAGCCGCGCGCGCCGACGGGTACGCCAGAAGCGCGAAGGCGCAGAGCGCCGTGTTCATTGCCTTTTTCAAAGTCTGTGTTTTCATATTTTCCTCTTTCTTAAATTTGACATCATTTTTTCAAAACAAGTTTTTCAGATTTGTAGACTTCCGCGCCGCCCTCGGATATTGCAACCGAAAGCGACACGTCTTCATCCATCGAAACGGGATAAACCGAAATTTCGTATGGGAAAAAGTTTCTTGAAACCGCTCCGCCGCCCGCCCCTTCAAAGCGCACGCAAAGTTCCGCATTCTTTTTTTTGAAACCGTCTGTTGATAGCACGTAGAGGGAGTCTTTGCCGAAGGGGCCGCGTATGCGGAAGGCGTGCAGCTCGCCCCAGCCTTCCGGCAGGTTCTTGAGCGCCATGTGAGAATCTTGCGGGAGCGCGGCGGCATTCTCCAGCGGAAGCCCTTCAGCCTTGATGCGCAGCGCAACGAGCTTCTGCGCGGGGATGAAGATTTTTTTGTCTGCGTGGAATTTCAGGGTTTGCGGAAGCTTCTTTCCCGAAGCGTCGTAAATTTCAATGTCCGCCGATGTGTCCGCCCCGCGCATGGCTTTTGAGGAGGCGTCCAAAGCGAACTTCACATCAATGTCTTCCGCGCCGTCGTTCAAGAGTATCGCCCATATCGAATCTTCACCGCGCGCGATGAGAGTGCTGACTTTGGGGCTCTCCGCGCGCACGGCGTCCTTGCTTAAAAGCGGCCTGCAGTTTTCCTCGTAGAAGACTTTTCCCGGGCGGCCGAAGACCCTGTCGGTGAACCAGGCGTAGCCCTGCTGGCGCACGTAGGGAAAGGAAATTTTATCTGAGGAGGCCACTTCAATCTGCGCCATGAGGTAGTCCACGCTCTGCGCAAAGTGGCAGGGCGCGTGGTGGAAGTAGAAGCTCGTGATGTCCGGCCCCCTGTAAGGGTATTCGGGGTCAAGCGCGAGGTCCTGAAAGCCCTGCGTGTAGTAGCCGAAGAAGTTCGCGTAGCGGCCTATTATGGAGTGGCGCGAGAATTTCATCAGGATGTCGCGCCCCGTGTGCTGGTAGACTTTCAGCATCTCCGCGGACCACGACGGCATCACGATGTTGCTCTTGGCGCCCACGTATGTGGAATGCTGCTCTATGCTCACGCCAATTCTTGAAACGCGCATAGCGCCCGCCTTCTTTTCCGGAACCGCCGCGCGGAGAGGAAGCGCCTTCTTTTGCGCTTCCGAAAGCGTTTTTTGAAGCGCCTCCGCCAGCGGCCAGCCGAGGCGCGCGCGCTCCCTTCCGTGCCACCAGCGCTCGCCCACCACGGGTGCGAAGTTTCCGGGGTAAAGGGTAATTTCCCCGTCCGGCGGTGTGGGAAAATTCCACAGGCTGGAGAGCGTGAAGAATGCGCCCTTTTCGGCGTAGTCCAGATACTTTTTGTCTCCGGTGATTTTATAGAGTTCCGGCAAATACCACCAGTACGGATAGAGGCCGCAGTTGATGAAGTGGACGAGGTTCGGGTCTCCGCTTTGGGGCGCGTTGAAGTTGCGCTCCAGCCACCTGTCGCAATCCGCCCTGATTTTTTCGAGCAGCTCTGCGGAAGGCTCCGCAAGGTAGAGGCCGAGAAGGTTTGTCCAATGCTCGCCCGTGCCGCGGCGGCGGAAAGTCTTGCCGTCATTTTCGTAAAGAAATTCTTTAAGCCACGGGTTTTGGCGGCCCAAAAGCGCGTCTAAAGAGGCGTAATAATCCGCCGAGCGGGCATCAGAAGGCACGCCCATGCGGTAAGGCTCCTTTCCGTACCCGTGGTCGCCCGGAACGATTGTGGAAAAGTGCGCGCTATTTCTCGAGAGCGTGAACTCGATGGATGGCAGCGCGATTTTTTGGTAGTACTCCTCGTCGTCCGCGAGTATGGCGGCGGAAACTTCGCCGAGCGGATGCGCCAGGGTTGCGATGTCTTCAACCTCTATATTCCAGCGCGCCTTGTGGCGGGAAGACCATCCGCTGTGTTCGCCGCGCTTGAGGTATTCGCGGATGTTGCATATCGCGTCGCTGAAGGAAGTTTCAAAAGTTTCGCGCAGCCTGGCGCCCGCAAAAATTTCCGCGTTGATTGCCGAGAGAGCGTCGCGCCAATCCCCGGGCATGCAGACGATGCTCCATGACGCCGAAATTTTTTCTCCCTTTTTCTTAAATGAGTCAACCGCCCCAAGCACTGGGCAGAACGAGGCCGTCTGCGGAAGCTTGCCAGGGTTCAGCATGCAGAAGCCGTAGCGCGAGCGCCTGAAACCGCTCCACTCAAAGGGCAGCCTTTCCGGATTCGCGCATATTCCGCTGACAATCTGGGTGCCGTCCTGTTCGTATTCAAAAATGCAAAGCGGCTGGCTCGTTATGGAGTCCGTCACCATCTTGAGTTCGCGCATCATGCGGCGGCCCTGGTATATCGTGGGCAGAAAGGCGGCGCTCACGTCCTCTTCTTTCAAGGCGTTGAAGGCGGCAAAACCGAATGAGTAAAAACCGTCCTGCGGTGCTGCGGCCTCAACGTCAAAGCGCGCGTAAAAACCCTTTTCGGGCAGCGCAAGCCTTCCGCTTATTCCGCCCTCGAATTCCAGCGCGAAAGTTCGTTCGTCGATTTTTTTGACGGCGGCAAGCCTGTGCAGTTTTGAGTGGCCCGCCGCGTAAGGGTCTATCGATGAAAGCTCAAGCTCGACCTCTTTGCCCGCAACTTTGGCAAGCGCCTTCGCCGTGGATTTGTCCCAGGCGGCAAAGTATGAGCCGTCATTGAGTTGGCACTTCTCCTGGTAGAGCGAAAACAGCACCTCGTCCTTGAAGGGATGGAGCTTCACCCGTTTGCCGCCGCTAAAAATCTCCGCGCCGCGCTCGTAAAACATTTTTCCGTCCGCGTCTTTTTTTGCGGAAAAAATAATTGAGCATTCCGTATTTTTTATGGAAAGAACCTCGCCCGCGTATTCGCCCTGCGGCGGCGCAAGATCAGCCTCGCGCACGTATTCGTATTCTATAGTCTTC
>JAVBSZ010000076.1:0-9125 GCA_031556415.1 Opitutales bacterium
CCTGGGTGCTTGCCGACGAGGCGAGCAGGTGCGGCGTTGAAAAATTCGTGCTCATCTCCACCGACAAGGCCATAAACCCGACCAACGTCATGGGCTCCTCCAAGCGCCTTGCGGAGATGTCTATCCTCGCCATGCAGAAACGCGAGGGCAATAAAACCATGTTCTCCGCCGTACGCTTCGGCAACGTGCTGGGTTCTTCGGGCAGCGTCATACCCACATTCAAGCGCCAGATAGCCCTTGGCGGCCCGCTGACGGTGACGCATCCGGAAGTGACGCGCTACTTCATGACCATCCCCGAAGCCGTGGGCCTCGTGCTTCAGTGCGGCTCGCAAATGGCCGGCGGGGAGATTTTCGTGCTCGACATGGGCAAGCCCGTCAAGGTCATAGAACTTGCGCGCCAGCTCATAACGCTCAGCGGCTTCAGGCCGGACATAGACATCGAAATAAAAATCACCGGCCTGCGCCCGGGTGAGAAACTCTTTGAGGAGCTCCAGCACAAAAACGAGCAGCTGATAGAAACCAAGCACCCGCGCATCTTCGGCTTCGTCTCGGGAAACCCCGACTTTGCCGAAATGGAAAAGACCGCCGACGAAATCCGCGAATACGCGAACGCAAAAAGCGTCAACGAACTCAAGCGCTTCATACATTCAAAGGTGCCCGAGTACACCCCCCAATTCTATGATTGATTTTTTTTGGCGAGCGCTTTTGGCGATAAATCCATCCTTAAAAAAGGCCCGCACAGGTCATGTACTGCTTGTACACTCCCAGCGTGGATCTTTTTTGCGAATGAGTTTCTCATCCAAAATCACTGCGCCAAAACGTTTATTGTTTTTTGGCAAATAACTCCGTCATGCTCTTCATTCCAAATCATTGCACCAAAAATCAATCACTGCGCCAAAATTGACAGGCTTGTTTGAGAAATAATTTATTTAGCATTGCTGAGGTAAAATGTTAATATGATTTAATAAGAATTAAACCGTAAACACCCTAATAAATTTCCATGGCAAATTTCGAAAATTTCAAAAAGTGGCCCTATTTTGACGAGGCCGAAATCTCGAGGGTGGGAGACATCCTGCGCAGCGGGAAAATCAACAGGTGGACGGGCAATGAAAACGCCGAGTTCGAAAAATCCCTCTGCGAAAGCGTCTCTTGCGCGCACGCAATAGCCCTTTCAAACGGCACGGCGGCGCTGGAGCTGGCACTCGTGGGCATAGGCTGCGCTGAGGGGGACGAAGTCATAGTGCCCTGCAGGACGTTCATGGCCACCGCAAGCGCCGTCGTCGCAAGGGGCGGGCGCCCCGTGGTTGCGGACGTCGATTTGGAAAGCCAGAACATCACCGCCGAAACCGTTGCGCCCCTTATCACGCCCAAGACAAAGGCCGTCATCGTCGTGCACCACGCGGGCTGGCCCTGCGAAATGGATTCCATAATGGCGCTCGCCAAAGAGCGCGGCATATTCGTCATTGAAGACTGCGCGCAGGCGCACGGCGCAAAATACAGGGGCGTTCCCGTCGGCTCCATAGGCCACGTCGGCGCCTGGTCGTACTGCCAGGACAAGATAATTTCGACGGGCGGGGAGGGCGGCGCCGTCACCACGAACGACAGGGAAATGTACCTCAAAATGTGGTCGTACAAGGACCACGGCAGGGATTTTGACGCCGTCTATACCCGCGAGCATCCGCGCGGGTTCAGATGGCTTCTGGAGTCTTTCGGCACAAATTTCAGGATGACGGAAATGCAGGCGGCCCTGGGTTCCAGCGCGCTTGCAAAGCTTCCCTCGTGGATAGCCGCGCGCCGCCGCAACGCGGAAATTTACAACGCGGCCTTCGGCGGCATAGACTGCGTGCGCACGGTCCATCCCAAAGAGCATGAGCACTGCGCCTGCTACAAGTATTACTGCTTTCTGCGCCCCGAGTTTCTGAAAGACGGCCTCACGCGCGACGACGTTGCGGACGAAATTTCCGCGCTTGGCATACCCGCCTTCGCCGGCACCTGCTGGAATATTTCTGCTGAAAAATGCTTTGCCGACAGGGGGTGGACAAAAAACGCGCGTGAGCTTCCAAACGCTTTTGCACTCAAGAACTCTTCCCTGATGCTTCTTACGCACCCGACGATAACCGAGAGTGACGCGGCGGCCGCCGCGGAGGAAATCGCAAAAGTTTTCCTTCGCGTTTCAAAGTAGTCGGGCGTTTGCCGCAAAAACGAATTTGCCGTTTCCCGATATATTCATTGATGCGCGTGGATTAAAAGCGGAAACGCCCTGAAAATCATCGCCCCGAATCCGGTTCGACGATTTTTTACCCTCACGCAGAGAATGAAAAACGCGCTTTGCCGTTCCCAGAACGCTCCGCATTCCTGCGCGCTGCGGAAATAATTTGCACGCGTTTTGAGAAAATGCTTGAAATCGCTCGGAGATGGGGTTTATTCTCACCGCATGAATAAGAAGCTACATTATTATTTTACCCTGTTTGCGATTGCGGCGGTTCCGTTCATTGCGGGCGCCGCCGAAAAAGACTCCGTCGTCGTCGACGGGGAGGTGAAGTTTTACAGCCTGCAGAAGGGCAGCGGAAACAGCAACGTCTCGCGCGCCGGCGGTCAGACCACGAAGGCCGAAGTGACAATCGTGGGCATCGAAAACAAGAACAAGGAAGCCAATAAGCGCTGGAGAAGGAATGTCGAGGTCGAGCTCTCCCTCGTTTACAAGGACGAAAAGAGCAAGGGCAAGGGGCAGTAAGTCATTTTCAGGTCTACCGCCAAGCTGTTCGCAATCCAGCTCAGGCAGAAGACGCCCGTGAACTTCTACATACCATGGGAAGCTTACGACATTTACGGAATAAAGGGGGACCCCTTCGCCTACAGAATCAAGCTCAAGGTTGACGGCGCGGAAATCCAGGTTTCAAAGGACAACTACAGGAGCCTTCTCTCAAAGGAAATCGCCAACACGCCGGATCCCGCAAAGGTGATGGAATCATTTGAAAAGCTCGTGGCCGAATCTTCCGGATACAATGACGGCGTTCTCGTCTCGCTCGACAAGGCCCCGTTCTCCATCCAGTACTACGAGTACTACTCTTCCGGCGGCAGCGCCATCATCCCCACCTACATTTCCGAAAAGTAATATTTTGCCGGGCCCCTTGAAATTCACCGTTTCGACGGGGCCCTGAATTATATTCTTTACGCCGGATAAAAAACCGGCATACTTTCAAATTTATCCCATACACCAATTTTAAACATGAGTTCCAAGAATAAACTTATCATCAACTGCGGCATGACAAGCGTCGTCGCGGGAGAGTTCGGTGTTTCGGCGGGGCGTCTAGTTCTGGAGAGTTTTCAGACCAGGGATCTGGTTTACGACTATTCCGACCAGGACCAGTGGCTCTCCTCGCTTACGCTGGCTCTCAAATCCATGAACCTTTCGGGAAAGGCGACGGTCATAGCGCCGGCGTCTTTGCTTTTGACCAAGACGGTGAAGGTGCCCAGCGTCGGCGGCGACAACCAGTCTGAAGTCATCCGCTTTGAGGCCTCCAAGGCCATCCCTTACGACCTTTCCGAGGTCACTTGGGACTATCAGGAAATTTCAAAAGACGAGATAGAGGCGGAAATACTGCTCATCCCCATCACGACCGTGGCGGCGGACGAGCTTATCTCCGCGATCACGGCCGCCGGCGTGACGCCGGACGTCCTCGAGGCCTCGTCCATACTTGACTACAACGCCTGGAAGTACTGCGGCGTCCAGAGCGACGTCATAGTTTTAAACATAGGCGCGAAGTCCTCCAATATGATTATAGCGCGCGAGGACGGCTTCTTTGTGCGCAGCATTCCGCTCGGCGGCAACGCGCTGACGCAGTCGGTTGCGGACTCCCTCGGCAAACCCTTTGAGCAGGCGGAGGAAATCAAGAAACAGTATTTTGACTCCCTGGAGGGCAAGACGGGCGCCAACAGCGCGGTTGCGGACCAGTTCCACGCAAACGCCGTCAGCTACATGAAGCGTCTGGGCATGGAGCTCAAGCGTTCCATACTCAATTACAGGCGCAAGTCCAGCATCAAGGCGCCTTCAAAAATCTACCTCACGGGGCGCGGTTCGCTGCTCAAGGGCTTGGCCGAATTCCTCAGCGAAGACCAGAACATGAGCGTTGAGTATCTTGACGTGCGCTCGAACATTTCAGTTTCGGCGGCAGTCAACCAGAACCTTCTTAACGACAGCTCCTCGCAGATGAGCGAGCTCGTGGGCGAGGCGGCCAGGATGCTCCTGCCCTCCAGCGTGGGCGTCAACCTCCTTCCCGAGCACTATATCAAGGATATGGACTTCAGGAAGAAGAGACCCGTAATGCTTCTGAGCGCATTGCTTCTCGCGCTCGCCGTTCTTCCGCCAATACACTATCTGCAGGGCGCCATAGTTGCCACAAGCCAGAGCGCGCAGGAATTCCAGTCGCGGTCTCCGGGGCTTGAAGAGCGCTATTCCGAAATTGAGAATAACGACGAACAGGCGGCCAAACTCATCGCCAAAATCAAGGATTTGGAAGTGCTGGCCCGTTCAAAGGCCAACTGGATAAACCTGTTTGTCGACCTGGAAGACCGCCTCGGAAAACTCAAGGACGTCTGGCTTGACGACCTCAAGGTTGTCCGCACGGGCTCCGGCACCAGCGCAAAATACAACCTTTCCCTCTCGGGCAGGATGCTTGTCCGGGAGATAGACCCGGAAAACCCCAATGACTCCAAAAAGGCCATAGAGAGGGTCAACCAGCTTCTGGCCAGCTTCAAGGAATCGTCCTTCATCAAGGATTATGACAAGAGCAGCGTCAGGGCGGACAAGGATCCCAACAACCCGCGCATCCTGAAGTTCGACTTCACGCTGATTGTCAACCCCGATAAACCCATATCATGTTCCACATGAACAGCCTTAAAAAGTATCCCATCTTCTGGGGATTGTTGATAATACTCGTCCTCGCATTCCTTGCGGGCGCGGTGTACACGGTAATGCTGAATATTGACCTCGGCCAGGTCGACAGGAACATGTCCGCCGCGGCCTCGCGCTACGAGAAGGCCCGCCAGGCCGACCCGTCCGCCGCAGAGGTAGCCGTATCAGAAAAGAACATCAAGACGCTCGAAGACAAGCTTGACTTTCTCGTTGCGGACCTGAGCCGTTCCGAGAGCGCCATCATAAAGAAGCTTCCCTACGCCCAGGGCTTCGAACTCCAGAACGGCCTGCGCGACATGGTCAACCGCTGGAAGAACACCGCCGCCAAAAACGGCATAAAGCTCAAGGCCGACATGGATTTCTCCTTCAGGCGCTACTACGTCATGGGGTCGGACGCTCCGAAAGAGGACGCCATAGCCTCCCTATGGAGGCAGGCGTGCGTTTTGGACTACATACTCGGCAAGCTTTTCTCGTCAAAGCCCAAAGACAAGGAAATGACGATGGGCATAGTTTCCGTCGCCCGCGAAAACCTCAAGGAGGAGGGCATCAATGACGACCCGCGCGCGCGCGGCGCGGCGGCCAGGCAGCGCGCGGACGAAGGCGAAATCTTCAGGATAGATCCGCAGATCAGCGCGAGGACCGCAGGCAGCATAGACACCCTCGCCTACAGGTTTGAGTTCACCGGGCAGACGGAAGTTCTGCGCCTTTTCCTCAACCAGCTGAAATCTTTTGACGCCATGCTCGTTGTGCGCAGCGTGGAAGTCAGGCCCGAGGAGCACGAGAACGACCTTTATATGGCGAACGCCATGAGCGAGGACGGCGTTCCCGCAGCGGAAGCCCCGCTGGCGTTTGACTCGTTCTCCGGCTTTGCGGCTCCCGCGGCCCCCACGAGCGAGGTCGAGGAATTCACCGCGCAGGAAGCCGCGGCGAACACGCCCATAATCACCAACAACACTTCAAGGTTCACCGTCGTGATAGAATATCTGGAGGTTGTCAAGGAGGCTCCCGCTCCCGCAAAGGAGGAGAAGAAGGCGGATTCCGAAGAATAGAGGAGCACAACCCAAACTTTACCCAAAATGAAACACTACGATAAAATTTTCCTTCTGGTTGCCGTTCTGATCCTCGGAGCCTCGGCAGCTTTCTACATGATAAAGTCTCCTGAAATCGCCGCGCGCGGCGCTGACACCTCCGCAAAGCTCGCCCTAGAGCACGGCGGCGAAAAGTGGCAGAACAAGGATGTCACAATCAAGACGGAGGAGTCCAAGGAATGGCCGGAGGTCAAGGCGCAGGACGAGGACCGCCTCTGGTACTACCAGGTCTTCACCCCCCCGAAAATCTGGATAGACAAAAAGGGCGAATTCATCGCCGAGCCCCCGTACAAGGTTGACATCACAAAGAAGTCTTTCGCGCTGCGCTTCGGCGAAGTTTCCAACCGTCCCTACCACATAGTGTACAAGGGTGTCATCGGAAGCGAGAAGGACCCCATTGTGCAGTTTGAGGATACCGACACAAATGTAGGCTTCCACGGAAAGCTCAATGAGGAAATCAAGATTCCCGAACCGAGCACGGGCAAGCCCATAGACTCGGGCCTGATTCTTCGCTCCTTCAAAAGGGAGCGCAAGCAGCTTGACTCGAAATCCACCAACATAACGGAATTCGTCACAATCGGCCTTGAAGACAAAAAGCTCGGCAGGGTTGTCGAACTCTATTCCGACAGGCCGACCATAATCGAAGACCAGCGCATGATGATCTTGAATTCCGTCAACGATCCCAACTTCAAGTGGGACCTGAAGGAAGTCGGAGACAGCGTCAAGATAGACGGTTGCACCTACGTTCTCAAGAAAATAGATTACGACACGCAGTCGGCAACGGTGGAACAGCTCGACGACAAGGGCAAGCACGTGCAGACCGTGAACGTCAGCGCTTCGGGCAACACGGAAGTTGCCGAATAATTTCAAAAAAAACAAAAAAAAGCTTTTATTTTTTTTAAAATAACTTATCTTTATCCCTCAACCACGTTACAAATATTACAACTAGCAATATGAAAAAACACAGCACCACAAAAAAGTCTGTAATGGCAGTTGCTCTCATCGCGTGCGCATCGCTCGCGTCGGTGGCATTCGCCCAGCAGGCTGACAAAACCCAGGAGAAGGTGAACCTGATGGTGACGGCAATTCAAGCCAGAGACTCTGGAGATTTGCAGGCATCAAAACAGGCACTTGAAGAATTGTCTAAACTTGCCCCGGAAGACAAGGGGGTGCAACAGCTTTTGATTTCCGTCAATGCGGACATCGAAAGGCATGCAAAAGGACAGGCTCCTTTGTATGTTAGCGATTCCGCGGTGGTGACACCCCCGCCCGCGGCAGAACCGGCGCCCGAAGCGGCCGCCGAACCCGCTCCCGAAGCCGCGGAGGCGGACGTCGTTGCGGTAGACCCCGTTGACCAGGCCATGGAAGACTCCCTCAGGAAGCAGAAGCTGCAGATTGTCGCAGCCAACGCCCTGATTGAAGAGGCCAGGGACGATGCGGGCGATTACAAGTGGGATGAAGCAAACCAGGCTCTCGCAGACGCGGAAGCCAAGCTTCCCGCAACTGAACTTTCGGACGCAGCCAAGGCGGAAATCAAAGCGCTTCGCGCAAAGATTGCCAAGGAGCGCGCCTACATATCCATCGATGAAAAGAAGCCCACGGAAGCCAAGTCGTTCGCGGCAGACTATGCCGCAAATGAAAATGACCCGTCAAAGGGCAAGGCTTTCGTCGATAAGATTGACCGTCTCACGGCCAACCCTTACAACAATTCCCTCAGGGATGTGAGCCCGCTGTATACGGCCCGCCAGGAGCGCATTGACACCCTCCTCAAGGAAGGCGCAACGCAGTATCTGTACGGAGATTACCAGGGTGCCCGCGTCACGTTCAGTGAAATTGAAACTTTGGATTCCGACAACGTCGCGGCCAAAGGCTATCAGAAGCTCATAGTCGAAAAGCTCAAAGACAGCGGCAGGCTCACTTACGAAGCCACCCGTGGTCAGATGCTTGACGAAGTTGCGCGCAACTGGCACAGGCCCAAAGTGTATGACCGCTCGGGCGTCACGACTGGCCCCGTCTCCCGCGAAACCGCGGTTGACCTCAAGCTGAAGACCATCATCATCCCTGAAATCAGCTTTCCGGACCCCGGAGTGCCGCTTGCGCACGCCATCAACACGCTCTCCATACTCTCGGCGGAATACGACAAGTCCGATTCTCCGGACGGCAAGAAGGGCGTCAACATGATGCTTCTCGACGCCGACGGCGCGAAGAACGTGGTTCTCACTTTGAGGGATCTCACCCTCGGCCAGGTGTTGGAATTTGTGGCCCGTCAGGCCGGCTACCAGTACGACGTTGAAAACGAAGTCGTGGTCGTCAAAAAGAGCGAATCCACCACGTTTAACCTCGAAACCCGCGTGTATCCCATCACCCCCCTTGCTGTGACCACCATGACAGGCTTCAGCTCCGGCGGCGGCGGCGATTCTTCCGACCCCTTCGGCGGCGGCGGCGGCGGCGGCGGCGGTGCTACTCCGGAAGCTGTTGCAGACGCGGTAAAGAAGTTCCTCGAAAGGGCCGGCGTCGAGTTCGCAACGGGTTCCAACGTCGCTTCGGACGGTTCCTCGCAGCTCATCGTCACCAACACCGCTAGAAACCTCGAAAAGGTGCAGGTGATACTCTCCCGATTCAGTGAAACCAAGCAGGTTGAAATCGAAGCGAAGTTCATGGAAGTCAACCAGGGCGCCCTCAAGGAGCTTAACTTCAACTGGAGCCTGACAAAGGGCAACAAGACCCTCTTCAACTCCACCAACCGCAATATTGCCAGCGCTCAGGCGGGAACGAATGATCCCAACCAGCTGAATATCGTGACTGCGGGTGCGCCTGTGTCGATGCCGCAAATCACCAATCCGACCCTTCCTTCGACCATAAATACGGCGATGGGCGCTCTGCCCTTCATCGACGCGTCGACGGCGATTTTCGACGGCTACACGTTGGCGGCTGTTGTTGAAGCGCTCGAGCAGAAGCAGGGTTCGGATATGTTAAGCTCACCCAAAGTGACGGTGCATTCGCAGGTTGAAGCGACCATTACGGTATCGCAGCAGATGCGCTATCCGGACAGCTGGGGTGACGTTCAGTCAAACGTTGGTACTTCCAGCCTCGAAGGCGGCAGCGCCGGTGTCACAATCACC
>JAVBSZ010000224.1:0-4035 GCA_031556415.1 Opitutales bacterium
GCGGTCCATCATTATCTTTGCCATGTAGGACGAGGGCAGGATGATGTCATAGGTTCCGGGAAGGGCCTTGACTTTTGCGAACATGACCTCGTTGGAGTTGAAATCTTCGAGGATTATCTTGCAGTCGTACTTGCTTTCAAAGCTTGCTATAAGCTCGGGGTCCATGTAGTCCCACCATGTGTAGACGCGCAATATCTGCTTTTCCGACGAGCAGCCGGAAAGCGCCAGAAATGCGAAAGCAAAAAACATCAGGATTGCCGAAATTTTCTTCATTGTGTGTCTTTATAAATTTATCGAGCGGTCGTTTAAATAAACCGTAGAAAGCGTTATCATATCGCACCCGGATGTATTTTTCCACGACAACCGTTAAACGATAAATTGTTTATATCTCAACCAAATCATAACTGTTTCAAAATATAAAGACATTTTTTCATCGGTTTAATAAAAACGCACTTCGGCGCACGCCGACTAGAAAATATGCCGGCATAAAAATTTTCCATTTGCGAAATTTTTACCGCCGCATCTCCAACCGGAACGAAGGCGAGTGCCGAAAGGAGATGCTTCGACTTGGTGTGGGAACGCGCTTGCCGTCGAGGTCCAATGCCGCTTTCCGCCGCCGCCCATTTGGGGCATGCAAAAAAAGTGAAAGATTTTTCTTGCTAAGCGGGGTTCTTATGCTACTTTCCGAGGCTTCCAAAATTAAGTTTGCCTGGCTAGCTCAATCGGTAGAGCAGTTGACTCTTAATCAATTGGTTCGGGGTTCGAGTCCCCGGCCAGGTACCACTCTTAAAAGTCTCATAACCATGCGGGTTATGAGGCTTTTTGCGTTTTCGGGGGTCGATAAATTCCTCCAAATTTATGCCCCAAACGAGAGCTTTTTAAGCCTATTTCCATCAAATTCGCTCACTTTTCTCCCGTTTTTGTCTACGATTTGTCTACAATTTTTCCCTCTCGGAGATAAAACATCAACGCTGTTGCTCCTTCAAAAAGCAACATTTGTCAAAAAGGATAAATAGGCTGTATGAAAGCCGCTTTGCCTAATTCCCCGGAAGTTTTTGAAAGGCGTATGAGGTTTGCGCGGCTGCGGAATATTGCGCCGGAAATCTTGAAGGCGTGCGGTGAAAAATTACGTCTTACCGCCGCTTGCGCGTGTCCAAATAAAAAGATTCTTGAGCTTCAAGGCTTTCAAGGGATAATTGCAAAATGTCTTTAAAGACGGATTACAGACATGTACTTGTCGTCACGTGCCTTTCGACGTCGCTCGTGCCGCTGATGGGCTCGTCCTTGAACCTTGCTTTGCCCGCGATAAACGCGAGCTTCTCTTTGAGCGCGCGGCATACGGGCTGGATACTGACGTCCTACCTGCTTTCGACGGCGATATTCCAGATCCCCTGCGCGCGCATGTCCGAAATTTTCGGGCGGCGCAGAATCTATCTTTGCGGCCTCGCGCTTTTCTCCGCATTTTCAGTCATGAGCGCGATGGCGCATTCGGGCGAAGCCCTCGTCGTCTACCGCTTTTTAAGCGGAATAGGAAGCGCCATGATTTTCAGCACCAACCTTGCTATAATAACGTCCGTTGTGCCTCTGCAGCGGCGCGGCTGGGCGCTTGGCATAAATTCTGCGACCGTTTATTTTTCGCTCTCGCTCGGGCCCTTCGTGGGCGGGTTTCTGACGCAGAGCCTCGGCTGGCACAGCATATTCCTGATAGCCGCCTTCATGGGCGCGCTCGCCTTCTGCGGGGCGGCGGTTTTTGTGAAGGACGAATGGAAGTCGGAAAACGGAAGGGGCTTTGACTGGCTGGGGACGCTCGTCTACGCGCTCGGCCTGAGCTCCCTGATATGCGGGTTTTCCATGCTTCCGCACGTCTACGGCTTTGCGCTCTCCGCGCTGGGGCTCGCGCTCATCGCCTTCTTCGCGTTTTACGAAACGAGGGCGGCGCATCCGGTTTTCAACGTAAGCCTGATTTTAAAGAACAGGGTCTTTGCGTTTTCATCGCTCTCGTCTTTGATAAACTATTCGGCGACGACGTCGGCGGTGTTCATGCTGAGTATCTACCTGCAGTATGTGCGCGCCCTCACGCCGATAGAGGCGGGCGCGATAATCGTCTGCCAGAGCGTCATAATGGCGCTGGCGTCATTAAGGGCGGGCAGGCTTTCAGACAGGTTCTCCGCGTCGAAAGTGGCCACCTTCGGGATGTTCTTTTCCTTCCTCGGGCTTCTTAGCTTCTGCGCGATTTCGGAGGGCACGAACTTTGTGTTCATAGCGCTTTCGCTCTTCGTCATGGGGCTGGGCTTCGGCATATTTTCCTCGCCCAACACGAACGTGGTGATGAGCAGCGTTGGGCCGAAGGACTACGCCCAGGCGGCCGCAACGATGGGCACGGTGCGCCTCGTAGGGCAGTCTTTGAGCATGGGGATCGCGATGATGGCGGTGTCGTTCAATATGGGAAACAAGGCGTTTTCTCCCGCGCTGCACGCGGAAATAACCGAGAGCATGCGCATGTCCTTTGCGATAGGCGCGGCTTTCTGCCTTGCCGGCATATATTTTTCCTCCGTGCGCGTGAGGGCGCAGAGCGCCGTTGACCGCGCGAAGGCGGAGCATCCGCCCCACATAGAGTCTTGATTCCCTTCGGAAAATCGGCAGATTCCTTTTCCGGAAAATGGACCCGAAGAAGCTCAAGATTTTCGTAAAGACCTACGGCTGCCAGATGAACGAGCGCGACAGCGAGAACGTCATGGCGCACGCGCTCGCGCGCGGGCACGAACTCGCCAAGAGCGAGAGGGAGGCCGACGCCATCATCCTCAACACCTGCTCCGTGCGCGAGGCCGCAGAGCAGAAGGCGCTCGGCAAGGCGGGGCACGTAGCCGCGCGCAGGGGGCAGGGCGGTTTCCCGATAATCGGCGTGATGGGCTGCATGGCGCAGAACCTCGGCGAAAAAATAATGCGGCGCATTCCGGATTTGGACTTCATCCTCGGTGCGCGCAAAACCCCGTACGTCATAGAGCACGTTGAGGAGATCGCCGCGCGCAGAATCGCCGGTGAGCGCGCCCTCAAATTCGCAAAGCACGACGCGCGCAAGTATTCCACCGCGCATGCGGATATAGACATCTCAGACGACGAAAATTCCCACAACCTGATACGCGAGCACCTGCGCACGCCCAGCCCCTGCGCGTACATTTCAATCATGCAGGGCTGTTCGATGAACTGCTCGTACTGCATAGTGCCGAAGGTGCGCGGCGCGGAAAGGTCGCGCGGCATTGGGGACATCATGGAGGAGGCTCGCGCCCTCGCCGAACGCGGGGTGAAGGAAATCACGCTGCTAGGCCAGGTCGTCAACGCCTACGGGCGCGGCATGGGCGCGGGGAAGGACGGCGCAAGCCCCTTCGTGCGGCTTCTGCGTGAGCTCAACGACATTGACGGGCTGGAGCGCATAAGGTTCGTCTCCCCGCATCCCTCTTATTTCAGGGAGGACCTCATAAACTCATACGGCAGCCTTGAAAAACTCTGCGAGTATGTGCACCTTCCGCTGCAATCGGGCAGCGACAGGGTTTTGCGCAGCATGAACCGCCCCTACGGCGTCAAAAAATTCATGGACATAGCCGACAAGCTGCGCGCGCGCGTTCCGGAAATTTCCATATCGACGGACATCATAGTGGGCTACCCCACGGAGACGGACGCCGAGTTCGCCGAAACCGCCGCCGCCTTTGAGCGCGCGAATTTCGACATGGCCTACATCTTCAAGTACAGCCCGCGCAAGGGTACAAAAAGCGCCGAAATGCCCGACGACGTCCCCGAAAGCGTCAAGGAGGAGCGCAACCAGGTTCTTTTGGACCTCCTCGCAAAGCAGTCTCTGGCCTTCAATGAAAAGTTCGTGGGCAAATCCGTCGAAGTCCTCGTGGAGTCCAAGGCCAAGCGCGGAGACTCCCTCATGGGCTTCACCCGAAGCCACAGGAAGGTGGTATTTTCCGGCGACAAGGGTGTGGTTGGAAAGTTGGCCAGTGTTGCGATAAAGTCTGCCACAGTCTCAACCTTGGC
>JAVBSZ010000041.1:0-10157 GCA_031556415.1 Opitutales bacterium
CTTTCTCAAAATCTGTTTTGGGAACTTTTGATTGTTCGAAAACTTTTGAACTTTTTGAGATTGCGACTTCTCGTCATTCCTCATCGGCATTTGACTCTACGCCGAAGGCGGCGTCGGAAGGCGAACGTAGCTTCTTCCTTCTTATGATGTCTGGAAACCCGCGTCGTTGAAGACCGCGGTGATTTTGCCCATCATATCCGCGGAGGGAGGGTAGATTTTTTTGAGCGGGTAGTCATACCCAAGGCTCTCCCATTTGTGCACGCCGAGCGCGTGGTAAGGAAGCACCTCCACCTTCTTGACGACGGAGTATTTCTTCAAAAATTTTGCGAGCGCGCGCATGTAGTCCAAATCGTCCGTGATGGTCGGGATGACGACGACGCGTATCCAGACGGGTATCTTGCGCCGCTGAAGCTCCTTCAAAAAATTCAGGACCTTCTCGTTCGGCTTTCCCGTCAGCTCCCTGTGCCAGAGGCTGTCAAGGTGCTTGATGTCGAGCAGCACCAAGTCCGTATTTTTCAAAACGGCGTCGACGTGCGCGGAGATGTCCGTGTACCCGCAGGTGTCAACCGCCGTGTGGATTCCGCGCTCCTTGAGTTTTGCGAAAAGTTCCGCAAGAAAGCGCGCCTGCAGGAGGGGCTCTCCTCCGCTTACCGTCACGCCGCCACCGGAAAACTTGAAGAAACTTTCGTATTTTTTTATGTCTTTGAGGACTTCGCCGGAGTCGCGCAGCGTGCGGTCGGTCAGCATCCATGTGTCCGGATTGTGACAGAACTTACAGCGGAAGGGGCAACCCTGCAGGAAGAGCACATAGCGCATCCCCGGCCCGTCAAGGGCGCTTCCGGTTTCGACAGAGTGTATGTGCGCCTTCTCCATGTCCGTGGGCCGCGCTGAAAATTCTACATCTTCTCGTGGAAGGTGCGCGAGATAACGTCGGCCTGCTGGGCGCGCGTGAGCTTGATGAAGTTCACCGCGTAGCCCGAAACCCTGACGGTCAGCTGCGGGTATTTTTCGGGCTGCAGCATGGCGTCAACCAGAACCTCGCGGTTGAGGACGTTGACGTTCAGGTGCTGGCCGTTCTGCGCCATGTAGCCGTCGAGCATGCCGCGCAGGTTGCCCGTCTGCGCCTCGCCGTCTTTGCCGAGAGAGTTGGGAAGTATGGAGAAGGTGTTCGATATGCCGTCCTTGGCGTGCTCAAAGGGGAGCTTGGCCACGGAACAGAGGCTTGCGAGCGCGCCGCATTCGTCACGCCCGTGGAAGGGGTTTGCGCCCGGGGCGAAGGGAACGCCGGCCTTCCTGCCGTCGGGGGTGTCGCCCGTCTTCTTGCCGTAGACGACGTTGGAAGTGATTGTGAGGACGGACTGCGTGGGGACGGCGTCTCGGTACATGTGCAGCTTGCGGATTTTTTCCATGAACTGCCGCACGAGGTCCGCGGCGATTTCGTCCGCCCTGTCGTCATTGTTTCCGTATTTCGGGAAATCGCCCTCGATTTCAAACTTCACGGCCACGCCCTTGTCGTTCCTCACGGGTTTCACCTTCGCGTATTTGATAGCCGAAAGCGAGTCCGCAACTATTGAAAAGCCCGCTATGCCGCAGCCGAGCTTGCGCACGACGTCCCTGTCCATGAGGGCGAGCTGCGCCTTCTCATAGTAGTATTTGTCATGCATGCAGTGGATTATGTTGAGGGCGCTCACGTATGTTTTGGCGAGCCACTCCATCATCGCGTCAAACTTCTGGCAGACTTCGGCGTAGTCCAGATACTCTGACTTTATCGGCTCAAAACCGTGCGCTACGGTCGCGCCCGATACCTCGTCAACGCCGCCGTTGATTGCGTAAAGAAGCGCCTTGGCGAGGTTCGCCCTCGCGCCGAAAAGCTGCATTTCTTTGCCGATTATCATGGGCGAGACGCAGCAGGCTATGCCGTAGTCGTCCCCGAAATATTCGCGCATGAGGTCGTCATTCTCGTACTGTATGCTGGAGGTTTCTATGGAAAGCCTCGAGCAGAAATTCTTGAAGCCGACCGGGAGGTTCACCGACCAGAGCACAGTCATGTTCGGCTCCGGCGCGGGGCCGAGGTTCGCGAGGGAATGCAGTATGCGGAAGGCGTTTTTGGTGACGAGCGTGCGCCCGTCCCTGCACATCCCGCCTATGGATTCCGTCACCCATATCGGGTCTCCGCTGAAAAGCTCGTTGTATTCAGGCGTGCGCAGAAAGCGCACCATGCGCAGCTTGATGACGAAGTCGTCCATGATTTCCTGCGCGCCCTCCTCGGTGAGGAGCCCCGCGGAAATGTCGCGCTCCGCATAAATGTCGAGGAAGGTGGAAACCCTGCCTAGCGACATCGCGGCGCCGTTCTGGTCTTTGATTGCCGCAAGATAGCCGAAATAGACCCACTGCACGGCCTCCCTGAAGTTCGAAGCGGGGACGGAGATATCGAAGCCGTACGAAGCCGCCATTTCCTTCATGGCCTTGAGCGCTGCTATCTGCTCCGAAAGCTCCTCGCGCTCGCGGATTACGGTTTCCGTCATGTCGGCATGGTCGCTGAAAGTTTTCTGCGCCTTCTTGTCTTCAATGAGCGCGTCTATGCCGTAGAGCGCCACGCGGCGGTAGTCGCCTATTATGCGGCCGCGGCCGTAGGCGTCGGGCAGGCCCGTAATAATTGCGCTCTTGCGCGCGGCGATGATGTCGGGCGTATAGGCCTGGAAGACGCCCTCGTTGTGCGTTTTGCGGTATTTTGAAAATATTTCGCGAAGGCTTTCGTTCTCCTTGAAGCCGTAGGCGTCGCAGGAAGTCTGCACCATGCGGTAGCCGCCGTAGGGCATGATTGCGCGCTTCAGGGGCGCGTCGGTCTGAAGGCCGACAATCAGCTCAGCGTCTTTGTCTATATAGCCCGCAGAATGCGAAGTGATTGACGAAGGGGTGTCGACGTCGGCGTCGAGCACGCCGCCGTTGGCGGTCTCTTTGGCCATCAACCCAAGGACTTTCTCCCAAATTTTATTCGTGCGCGCTGTGGCGGGGGCGAGGAATTTGTCATCCCCCGTATAGGGCGTGAAATTTGAAACGATGAAGCCGCTTACGTCAACTTCGCCCTCCCATTTACCTCTTTTAAAGCCTTTCCATGCGCTTTCCGCGGACACTACTTTCATGACAAATCCCAAGCAAAAATGAATGTGAATAATCTGTTAATAAATATGGAAACGAGACTCTACGCTCAAGATTTGCTTTGTCCATACATTAAAGGCAAATATCTCATTTTTGACACAACTATCTTGCTTATAATCAAATAAAAAACTATAATTATTCAACACAATTCCAAGTTTTACAAAACAACGTACATTCAAAAAAGCCGCCAATATTGACGCAAACGCCCTTCTCACTATTCTTCAGCAACTATCCGATAGATTGATGCAAGTGAGACTCCATTTATATATATCACTTGCATCACGCGCCGCAAGCTCGCCTTGCTCAAGCGGAGTTATTAAAACACTCTTCACTTCAAAAATTGTGTTTTGGCGGGAACGGTTTGGATGAAGAGCAAGGCGCAAAATGCTGATATATTCCCAATTGGCTCAATGATTTTCGATGCATAGCGAGGACAATGAAGCCGCCCAGGGTGCGTAGCGTACAGGTAGTACGTAAGCAGTCTGGGCGGCTTCATTCACGCAGCTAGGCGCGAAAATCATTAGCCAATTCGTTTGAGGATGAGGAGGGTTAAGTCATCCGCATACCCAGTCTTGTCTGCGGCGAAGTCCTGGACGGCTTTGCCGACGCCGTCGATGATGGCGGGGGCGGGGTCGTTATGAAGGCTCTCGATGGCGGTGAGGAGGCGTTTGGAGGAGAACTCTTCGCCGGCTTCGTTGACGGTTTCGGAAACGCCGTCGGTATAGAGGGTGAAGATGTCGCCGTTTTCGAAGGGGAGGACGGCGTCGTCTATGTTGGCGTCAAAAATTTCGGAATCGGTCATGCCGACGGCTATGCCCGGGCTCCTGATTTCGCGGGCGGCCTTGCCGGAGGCGCCGTAGAAGAGGGGCTTCTCATGCCCCGCGCGCGCGAAGGTGATTTTTGAGAGATCGGCCTCAAGTATGGCGTAGACCATGGTGACGAACATGTCGGAACGCACGAGGGAGACCATTTCGGAATTGAGCATTTTGAGGGTCTGCGCCGGAGAATGGCAGGCTTTGGCGACGTAGGCGAACCTGGTCTGGCATATCGCGGTGATGATGGCCGCGGAAACGCCCTTGCCCGAAACGTCGGCCACGACGACGCCGTAGCGGCCGTCGGGCAACGTGAAAAAGTCGTAAAAATCCCCGCCTATCTTCCTGTGCGGCTTGTAGCGCACGGCCGAAGAAAGGCCCTTCACCTCCGGAAGCGTGGAGGGCAGCAGGTAACTCTGCACGTTGCTTGCAAGGGTCAAATCAAAGTCCATCTTGCTCTTTTCGACAAGCTGCGCCATTGTGGCGTTGTTCTTGATTGCGAGGGCGGCGTAGCTGGCCAGAGACTTTGCGACGGAAAAATTGGTCTCATCAAAGGCGCGTTCGCTGAGCGGATTGACGAGCGCAAGCACGCCGAGAAGCTCGTCTCCCAGCACCAGCGGAACGATTATCATGCTGGTTATTTTGAGCGCGTCGTCCTCATGGCGCACCACGCGCGGGTCTTTGGAGGCGTCCTTTATTAGAATGGCCTTGCGGCTGGTGGCGACGGAGCCTATGAGGCCCTCCCCGCTTTCCAGCTCCTGGTTTCCCAAAACCTCCTCCAGAAATTCCACCCTCGAAAGGTTTTTGGCGTCCGCCCTGGAGCCCTCCCGCTGCGGTGGGAAGAGGCCTTCGCGCGCGCGCACCTTCAGGGTGCCGTCCGGCATCTTTTCGTAGAAGCAGGCCGAGAGCGCCCTGCAGCTGAGCGCCGTGGCGCGCACTATGCTCGAATAAACCTTGCCTTCGGAAACTTCGCCGAGGTCCTCGCTGAGCCTGCGCATGAAGTCAAGGACGATGTCCTTTTCCTCTATGGCGTTGTCGAGCTCAAGCCGGATTTCGTCGAGCTCCGAGCGCGTCTTGAAAAAGAACCACACGCAGCCGCCTATCACCAGCAGAAAGACTATGAAAAACACCACAAGTCCCATGCTACCTGCCCTCCCCCTTCGCGCCGTCTTCGCGGCGTTTGAGATAGGCGATGACGTCCTCAAACTTGGCGAGGTTTGCGGGGTTTGCCTCAACCAGGTTTTCATGCGCCTCAAGCATCTTCTCCTGCGTGGCGGGCGCGCCCGGACCGGCGGATTCCATTTCTGCGCAGAATTCCACGGCGCACACGGCCCTGTCAACCGTGAGGATTTTGTCGAGCCCCAGGTTTTCAACCAGCTCCAAATTGCGCTCGCTCAGGTTCTGCAGGACCATTCTGCCCGCAGGGCGCATTTTCATAAAGCGCAGCGCAGCGCCCGTCAGGATGCCGAGGAAAGTGCTGTCCATGCCGGTGCAGTTTTTGAAGTCCGCATAAAGCTCCCTGCAGACGCCGTCCTCCAAAAGCCCGTCAAAAAATTTGGCCACGCCCATGCAGTTGAGGTAGCTTGCGCGGCCGACTACGGCGAGCCTGGCCGTGCCCGCCTTCACATCCACCAAATACTGTGCCTGAACGTTCATTCCTTCCTATCGGCAGAATTTATTTCCGCAAAATTTTCCCGAGCACGTAGGGGAGTATGCCTCCCTGCGCGTAGTACTCCACTTCCACGGGCGTGTCTATGCGCAGCAGTATGTCCGCCCTATCCTGCGCGCCGTTTTTGCGTTTGATATTGAGCACGGCCTTCCTTGAGGGAGCAACGCCGCCTTCAAGGCCTTCAATTGAAAATTCCTCCGTGCCGTCAAGCGCGAGCGTGTCGGCATCGACGCCCTCCGCGAATTCGAAGGGAAGCACGCCCATGCCGATGAGGTTGCTGCGGTGTATCCTCTCAAAGGATTTTGCGACGACCGCGCGCACGCCGAGCAGCATTGTGCCCTTGGCCGCCCAGTCACGCGAGCTTCCCATGCCGTAGTCGCGCCCGCCGAAGACGATGAGGCCGGTGTTCTCCGCCGCGTACTTTTCGCAGGCGTCAAAGATTGCCATCTCGGCGCCTTCGCCGTCAAACTTCGTGTAGCCGCCCTCCTTGGGAGAAACCATCTTGTTTTTGATTCTGACGTTTGCGAAAGTGCCGCGCTTCATCACCCTGTCATTTCCTCGGCGGGAGCCGTAGGAGTTGAAATCTTTGGGGGACACGCCGTTTTCAACGAGGTACTTCCCTGCGGGGCTCTCAACGGGGATGCTGGCCGCGGGAGAGATGTGGTCCGTAGTCACGGAATCCCCGAAAATCGCAAGCGCGCGCAACTTTGCAAGAGACCTGTCCTGAACCTTGCCGAAGTTTTCAAAGAAGGGCGGGTTCTGTATGTAGGTGCTCTTGGCGTTCCACGCGTAGGTTGCACCCGAGGGCGCCTTAACTTTCTTCCACTCCTCGGGGCCCGACATGTCCGCATAGCGGTTCTTGAACATCGAGGAGTCTATGCAGGACGCCACGCAGGCGTCCACTTCCGCGCGTTCAGGCCAGAGGTCTTTGAGGAAAATTTCTTTGCCGTCTTTCGAGACACCCAGCGGCTCACGTTCAAAGTCTATGTCAACCCTACCCGCGAGCGCGTAGGCGACGACGAGCGGCGGGCTCATCAGATAGTTGGCTTTCAGGATTGCGTGCACGCGCGCCTCAAAATTCCTGTTGCCGGAAAGCACGCTGGCGCAGACGAAATCGTTTTCCTTAACGGCCTTTGAAATCTCCCCGTCTATGGGGCCGGAATTTCCTATGCAGGTGGCGCAGCCGTAGCCCGCGAGGTTGAAGCCGAGCGAATCCAAGTGCTTCTGGAGGCCCGCCTTTTCAAGATAGTCGCTGACAACCCTTGAGCCCGGGGCGAGCGTCGTCTTCACGTACGCGGGCGGTCTGAGACCGAACTCGTTCGCCTTTTTGGCTAGGAGCCCCGCGGCCACAAGCACCGAGGGGTTTGAGGTGTTGGTGCAGCTCGTGATGGCGGCTATGAGTATGCTGCCGTCCGTGATTTCGCCGAACTTGGTGGAGACGGATTTGCCCTGCTTGGGGAACTCCTTTTCAAAGGCGGCCTTGACGCCTTCAAGGGCTATCATGTCCTGCGGCCTCTTGGGGCCCGCAACGCAGGGGCGCACCCGCGCGAGGTCGAGCTTCAGAACCTTCGTGTAGTCCTTCTCTCCCGCAAGCGGGATTCCGAACATGCCCTGCTCCTCAAAATAGTCTTTCGCAAGCCCTATGACGCGCTCGCTGCGGCCGGTGAGGCGCATGTATTCGAGCGTTTTGTCGTCCACGGGGAAGTAGCCCATCGTCGCTCCGTATTCGGGCGCCATGTTGGCCACCGTCGCCCTGTCCGCCAATGAAAGCGCCCTTGCACCCTCTCCGAAAAATTCCACGAATTTGCCCACGACCTTCTCCGCGCGGAGCATTTTTGTGACATAGAGCGCGAGGTCCGTGGCCGTGACATCCGCCGCAAGCTCTCCTGAAATCTCAACGCCTATCACTTCCGGAACCTTGAAATACACGGGCTCCCCGAGCATGCCGGCCTCCGCCTCAATGCCGCCCACGCCCCAGCCCACCACGCCGAGGCCGTTTATCATCGTCGTATGAGAGTCCGTCCCGACGAGGGTGTCGGGGTAGAAGACCTTTTCTCCGCCCTCCTCGCTCTCAAATACGACGCGCGCAAGGCGCTCAAGGTTTATCTGGTGCACTATGCCCGTGGAAGGCGGCACCACGCCGAAAGTCTTGAAGGCCTGCTGCCCCCATTTGAGGAACTCATAGCGCTCCGTATTGCGCGAGAATTCGAGCTCGAGGTTCTTCTCAAACGCGTCCGGAGAGCGCGCAAAATCCATGTGCACGGAGTGGTCAACAACCAGATCCACCGGAACAAGCGGCTCCACGCTGGACGGGTCCAAGCCCTGCGCCTGCGCGGCGTCGCGCATGGCGGCAAGGTCCACAAGAAGCGGCACGCCCGTCAAATCCTGAAGTATGACGCGGGAAACGACGAAGGGAACTTCGTAATCCCCCACATCCTTGGCGTTCCAGCGCGCAAGCTTTTCCACGTCCTTTTCAGACGCGCGCACGCCGTCGCAGTTCCTCAGCACGCTTTCAAGCACTATGCGGATGGATATAGGCAGGCGGCTTAAGTCGAAACCCCTTTCTTCAAGCGCCTTGAGGCTGTAAATATGGCCCTCCGCTCCGGAGGAGTTTGATTTGAATTTCCTAAGTGCCGATAATGGATTGTTCATCTTCTAAATTGTTTCTATTATTCTTCGTCTTCCTCGACTTTGACCGTGCATTCAAGCACGCGCCTAAGGCCGACCTTGTCGACCGTGACGCGCAGACGCTGCCCCGCAAAGCGCACCCGCTCTCCCTGGTTCGGGAAACGGCCCAAAGACATCGTTATGAGGCCGCCGAAGGTCGACGCGTCGTCCGTGCCAAAGTCGACCCCTAAAAAGTCCTCAATTTTGTGCAAGGGTGCAAGCCCTAAAATTTTGTACGTGCTTTTGCCGGTTTCAACTATGGCCTTCACGCCCACGCCGTCGAACTCGTCCTTGATTTCTCCCACGAGCTCCTCGAGGATGTCGTCTAGCGTCAGCACGCCTATGATGCCGCCGAATTCGTCCTCCACAAAGGCCATGTGCAGCTCCTGCTTGAGCAGGCGCGGCAGCACGCTAACAAGCGCCTCGTCCTCCTTGAAGCGCAGCACCTCGTGCGCGATTTCCTTGAGGTCAAAGCCCTCCGCGCCCGCGCCCCTCACAAAGAGGTCCTTTATGTGGATTATGCCAAGGCAGTGGTCCAAATCCCCCGCGCAGAGCGGATAGCGGGAGTGCCCCGTCTCCCTCGCCGTTTTGAGGTTTTCGGAGAGCGTTTTTTCCGCGTCAAAATACTTCACCTGGCTGCGCGGCAGCATGACGTCGCTGGCGTCCAGCTCCGGAAGCGCCATGGCGTTGCTGATGATTTTGTGCGCATACTCCGGCAAATGCCCCGCCTCTCCGCCCTCCGCGCGCAGCCTGATTTCAACGTCGGCAAAGGACGGCGTCAGCGCCTTGGAGAGGAATTCCTTTCCGAAAAGCGCCGATGAAACCTTGCGCGCAAGAAATTCCACGGGGAACGCCAGAACGTAGATTGGCGCAAAAAACAGCGCCGCTCGCCTTAAAAGGGAGCGCGGGTTGCGCCCCGCAAGCGCCGCCGCCGGAAGCTCGCAAAGCGCGTGGAAAAGCACCAAAACCGCAAAAAGGTCGGCCAGCAGCAGCAGGAGTTTTAAAAAACCTGGCCCATATGACCAAAAAGTCTCTATGAGCCGAGCCAGCGCAATCGTATAAAATATCGATGAGAGCAGCGCAAGCAACAGCGCGCATTTTGAAGCCACGAAAATAACGGGATAGACCTTCGCGGAATTCTTCAGGAAGAAATTCGCAGTTCCGCCAAGCGGCGCGCGCAAGTCCGCCTTGCGGGCGGGCGTGAAGCGGCAGCCGGAGATGGCGTAGGCCATGCACGAGCAGACGAAGCCCGCGCCGAGGGCAAGCAGGAGGAGTATTCCGAAAACAATTACGACGGCGACCATCGGCCTTACAGCAGCTTTTCGAATTCGGAGAAGAACCTCTCGTTCTGCTCTTTCGTCCCTATCGTTATGCGCAGCCAGTCCGGCAGGCCGTAGCCCACGTTTGGCCGCACTATTATGCCGGCCTTCTGCAGCGCGCGGAATTTTCCGAGCGCGTCTTCAACCTTGACCATCACGAAGTTTCCGCCCTCCACGATGTTCTCAAGGCCGCGCTTTTCGAAGAATTTTTTGTACTGTTCGCGCCCTGACGCGTTTTCTTTGCGGGATTTTTCAACAAAGGTATCGTCATTCAGGGCGGCTATGGCCGCGGCCTGCGCGAGGCTGTTGACGTTGAAGGGCTCCCTGACGCGGTTCAAATAGTCCGCAAATTCAGGCGCGCAGACGGCGTAGCCGCAGCGTATGCCCGCAAGGCCGTAGATTTTTGAGAAGGTGCGCGTTGTCAGCACCTTGCGCCCCTCGGCTATGAGAGGGAGAACGTCAACGCGGTTTTCCTGGTACTCCGTGTAGGCCTCGTCATAGCAGAAGAGGACGTGCTCCGGCAGCGCGCGC
>JAVBSZ010000091.1:0-18051 GCA_031556415.1 Opitutales bacterium
CGTCGGCGCCTTCGACAGGGCGCTGGGCTCTCCGGACCCGCGCAAGAGCCTATTTCGCACCGCGCGGGACACCCGCTGGAGCCGCGACAAATCCCCCTACAAGGCGAATTTCGGCCTCTCGCTCAACCCCGAGGGCCGCACGCGCAGCGCGCTCTCCTCGTACTACGTGCACGTGGAGCCGAACAACTGCGCCGTCGCAGCGGGCGCGTACATGCTCGACGCAGACCTGCTCAAAACCGTGCGCGACGGCATAGTGATGGACTTCGACGAATTTTCCGCAATCATTTCGAAGCGCGATTTTGCCTCGAAGATAGGCGATTTGGTGCGCGACGAGGACGCCCTCGCCCGCGTGCCCGCGGGCTTTGACAAAAATTCCCCCGCCGCCGAATATTTGAAGCTCAGGCATTTCTACGTGAGCGTGCCGCTTTCGGACGCGGAGGCCACTTCCGCGGATTTCGTCAAAAAGGCGGCGGCGCTCTTCAAAGTCATGCACCCCTTCAACCGCTTTTTGAACGGAATAATTTCAAAAAAGACCGCCCCCGAAAAACCTTCAGGCGGCAAGGCCCAGCCCGACAAATTCCACGGCTTTCTGGACATGGAATATTAAAGCGTATGAGCTCTAGGACTCAGCCTTCAATCTGGAGCACGGTGTTTTCCGCGACGGGGAGTTTCTCCGGGTAGTCCAGCGTGTAGTGGAGGCCGCGGCTCTCCTTGCGCTTGAGAGCGCATTCGATTATCAGGCGCGCCACGAGCACGAGGTTGCGCGTTTCAAGCAGCGTGGGCTCTATCTTGAAATTCCAATAGTAGTCCGTAATTTCGCGCTCCAAATTTGATATGCGCCTGAGCGCGCGCTCAAGGCGCCTGTCTGTGCGCACTATGCCCACGTAGTCCCACATTGCGCGGCGCAGCTCGTCCTCATTGTGGAGGAGGACGACCCTTTCGTCGGGCACGCGCACGTCGCCGTCCTTCCAAGCGGGGAGGGCGGTTTCCGAATGCGGGTGCGCCACGACGTATTCGTGCATGGCCTTCGCCCCGCTGTCCGAAAGCGCCACCGCCTCAAGAAGCGAGTTGCTTGCAAGCCTGTTTGCACCGTGGAGGCCCGTGCAGGCCACTTCCCCGCAGGCGTATAGCCCTGCGATGTTCGTGGCCGCGTTCAAATCCGTAAGCACGCCGCCGCAGAGGTAGTGCGCCGCGGGGACGACGGGCATGAAGTCCTTTGAAATGTCCAGCCCCTTCTGGAGGCAGTGCTCGTATATCTGCGGGAACCTGTCCTGCAATACGCTGCGCGGAAGCTTTGTGATGTCAAGCCACACGTGCGCGCTGCCCAGGCGCTTCATCTCGCTGTCTATGGCGCGGGCGACGATGTCCCTCGGCGCCAGGTCCGCGCGCGGGTCGTAGCGCGTCATGAAGGCCTCGCCCCTGATGTTCCGCAGAACCGCGCCTTCGCCCCGCACGGCCTCGGAAATCAGAAACCTTTCGCCGTCCGTCGAATAAAGCGCGGTGGGGTGGAACTGGATGAACTCCATATTGGCAACCTTCGCCCCCGCGCGGTAGGCTATCGCTATGCCGTCCCCCGTTGCGATGTCGGGGTTGGTTGTGTACAAATACGCGCAGCCGGCGCCGCCCGTGGCCAGCATCACCGCGCGCGCCTTGAAGGTCTTTATATTCGCGCTCGCCTCGTCAAAAACGTACATTCCGGCTATGCGCTTTTGCGCTTCGGCGCCTTCGCAGATGAGGTCTATGGCGTAATGGTGCTCAAAAATTTCTATGTTCTTTTCCGCGGCGACGGCGCTTAGCAGCGCGTTTTCTATGGCCCGCCCCGTGAAATCTTTGACGTGCAGTATCCTGCGTTTTGAATGCCCGCCCTCCTTGCCGAGAGAGGGGTTGCCGTTGGCCAAATTCGTGAACTCCACTCCGAACCTTATGAGTTCGTCAATCTGCGAGGGGCCGCTATGCACGATGTGTTCCACCGCCTCCCTGTCGCAAAGGCCGTCTCCGGCTATGAGCGTGTCGCGCACGTGCAGGGCGAAATCGTCCGAAGTGCTGGTGACGCTCGCTATGCCTCCCTGCGCGTGGTTCGTGTTGGTGTCGGAGCGGTTTTTCTTGGTGATCACCGCAACCCTGTGCCCGAGTCTGGCGCACTTGAGGGCCGCGCTCAAGCCCGCTATTCCGCTTCCGGCAACAATGATGTCAAAGTTCATCCGCTTGAATTGAATTATAAAGGGAAGGGCGGGTTATACTTCGATATTGTCGATTAACCGCGTCTGCCCGTACCATACCGCAATGGATATGCGCGACTTCCCGGGAGCGACCGCCTGTATGGGCAGGGAGGTTTCCCTGTCGACGACTTCCACGTAGATGACGCGCGTCTTGGCGTTGGTCACAACGTTCGTCACGTGGGCTTTCACCCTGTCCACGTTCGTGCAGCCCTCGCCGATGAGCGCCTTGCCGGAGAGCAGCGCCTCGTGGATGCGCTTTGCGCCCGCGCGCTCAATCGGGTCCAAATACTTGTTGCGAGACGAAAGGGCCAGGCCGCTCTCCTCGCGGATTATCGGCGCCTCGACTATTTCGACGTCGAAGAATAGGTCCCGCGCCATGCGTTTGATTACCGCAACCTGCTGGGCGTCCTTCGCGCCGAATATTGCAAAATGCGGGCGCACTATGTTGAAAAGTATGGCAACTATCGTCGTGACGCCCTGGAAATGCCTGGGCCTGGTCTTCCCGCAGAGGTTCCTGCTGATGGAGTCCTCGTTGACGCTTGTGGAGGCGTCGGGCGGATAGATGTCGGAATCTTTCGGCGCGAATACGGCGTCAACGCCCTCGCGCTCGCATGCGGCGAGGTCCTCCTCCATCCTGCGCGGGTAGTTTGCAAAATCCTCGCTCGGGCCGAACTGAGTGGGGTTGACGTAGATGGAAACAACGCATATCCCGCCGCGCCTCTTGGCCTCCCGCACAAGGCTCAAATGCCCTTCGTGCAGCGCGCCCATCGTCGGCACCAGAGAAATTTTTTCTCCCTTAAGGCGCGCGGCCTCCGAAAAACCGCGCATTTCTTCGGGTGAGGATATTATTTTCATTGATTTTGACAAAATAGTAATTTTCCTAGATTGTTAAGAATAATTTTGAAAAAAGCAACCAATATAAGCCTTATGAGCGACTCATACATCCAGAAACTCTTCGCAGAACGCATAGGCGGCGCCAACTACGGCAAGGGCACCGCCATCTACAAGTTTGAGAAAATCAAGCGCGCGAAGGCCGCCGCAAAGAAGGCCAAGCCCGACGTGGACCTCATAGACATGGGCGTTGGGGAGCCCGACGAAATGGCCTTCCCCCAGGTTCTTGACGCCCTCAACGAGGCGGCGCGCAGGCCCGAAAACCGCGGCTATGCCGACAACGGCGGCCCGTCTTTCAAGCACGCTGCGGCCAAATACATGAAGGAACAGTTCGGCGTGGGTTTGGACCCGGACACCGAAGTGTTGCACACCATAGGCTCCAAGTCCGCCCTCAGCATCCTGCCCGCCTGCTTTGTGAATGAGCGCGACATCGTTCTGATGACGACGCCGGGCTACCCCGTCTTCGGCACGCACGCCAAGTATTACGGCGGCGAAGTCTTCAACATCCCGCTCAAGCCGGAAAACAACTTCCTGCCCAACCTTGACGCCATACCGGAAGACGCTCTGCGCCGCGCAAAGGCCATCGTCGTCAACTACCCGAACAACCCGACGGGTGCGAGTGCTACTTTGGAATTCTTTGAAAAGCTCGTCGCCTTCGCAAAGAAGAACAAGCTCATCGTGGTTTCGGACGCCGCGTACGCCGCGCTGGTCTTCGAGGGAAATCCCATTTCCATACTGCAGGTTGAGGGCGCAAAGGACGTTGCCGTGGAGCTGCACTCCCTTTCCAAGAGCCACAATATGACGGGCTGGCGCATAGGCTGGATATGCGGAAACCCGCTCATCGTAAAGGCTTTCGGAGACGTCAAGGACAATACGGACTCCGGCCAGTTCCTAGCAATACAGAACGCCGCGGCCAAGGGGCTTGAAAACCCGGGCATCACGCGGGAGATTTCCGCGAAGTACTCGCGCCGCATGGACCTGCTCGTGGAGGCGCTTAAGGGCTGCGGCTTCGTGAACGTCAAAAAGCCGCAGGGAAGCTTCTTCCTCTACACCGCCGCCCCCAAGGCTGCGAAAATGCCCGACGGCACGCGCGTTGAATTTGAAAACGGCGAGGCCTTCAGTCAGTGGATGATAACCGAGCACCTCATCAGCACCGTTCCGTGGGACGACGCGGGCGCATTCGTGCGCTTCTCCGTCACCTTCGTGGCGCACGGCGAGGAGGCCGAAAAGGCCGTCATCGCTGAAATCAGGCGCCGCATAGGCTGCTGCAAATTTGAATTTTAAGACGGTGGACGACGCAGGCAAAACAAGGCTCGTCGCGCTTCTGCACGGGCCGGACAGGCCCGGGCTTGTCGCAAGGGTGTCGGGGTGGATTTACGCGCGCGGGGGCAACATCCTGCACGCAGACCAGCACCGCGACAAGGAGCGCCAGATATTCTTCCAGCGCGTGGAGTGGATACCCGCAGGCTCCGTCGACGATGAAATGCGCCTCTTCCGCGAAATCGCGGAGGGGGAGCTCGGCATGAAGGCGACTTTGAGCGTCTCCACCAACAGGCCGAAAATCGTCATAATGGTATCGCAGTTCGAGCACTGTTTTTACGACATACTCACGCGCTGCAAGATAGGCGAATTCAACTGCGAAATAGCCTGCGTGATTTCCAACCACGACAAGCTCGCAAAAATTTCCGAAACCTTCGGCATCCCCTACCACCACCTGCCCGTTTCCAAGGAGACCAAGGCGCAGGTTGAGGAGGAGGAGCTGAAAATAATTTCCGAGAGCGGCGCAAGCCTCGTGGTCATGGCGCGCTACATGCAGATTTTGAGCGAGGACTTCCTTCGGAAGTGCAGGGCCCCCGTCATCAACATACACCACAGCTTCCTTCCGGCCTTCGCGGGCGCGAAGCCCTACCACCAGGCTTATGAGCGCGGCGTGAAAATCATAGGCGCAACCGCGCACTACGCCACGGCGGACTTGGACGAAGGGCCCATCATCGCGCAGGACGTAGTCAAAATCACGCACCGCGACAACGTCGAAACGCTCATCCGCAAGGGGCGCGAGCTTGAACGAACGGTGCTCGCCTCCGCCATACGCTGCCAGCTTGAAACGCGCATACTTGCGTACGGGAACAAGACCGTCGTCTTCGATTAGGCGAATGCTTTTCGCGCCTAGCGGCGTTGCTGCGGACGTCTCGGCACTAAATGTACGCTCCTACCGCCTCGCATCCTTGCGCCTTGCTATGCATCGAAAATCATTGCTCCTAATTCGCGGATCTTGCGAGGGTGTTTTCTTGATATACATTGCTTTGCCTGCCTTTTTCTGATTCAAAAAGTCCAAATTCAAACATGCATACCGTTCCGTACAAAATCAGCGCGCTTGTCTTCGTCCGCGACGAAGACGGAAGGCTGCTTTTGATTAAGCGCGCCAAGGAGCCCAACAAGGGCCGCTGGAGCTCCATAGGCGGCAAGCTCGAAATGGAGCGCGGAGAGTCCCCCTTCGAATGCGCGCGGCGCGAAACCTTTGAGGAGACAGGCCATGAGGTTGCTGACGAGGACATGCACCTCTTCTGCATGATAGCCGAAAAATCCTACGAGGGTGCGGCGCACTGGCTCATGTTCCTGTTCGACTGCAAAAAGCCAATCAAGGCGCTGCCGAAAAACATCGACGAGGGACGCTTCAAATTTTTCACGCGCGAAGAGATAGACTCACTTGAAATTCCCGACACCGACAGGCAGTTTCTCTGGAACTGCTTTGACAAGTACCGCCACGGCTTCACCTGCCTGCGCGCGGATTGCGACCCCGCAGGGAAGCTCGAATTTAAAATCGAACAGCAGACATTATGAACGACCAGAACGAAAAAATCCTGAACATTTTCCGCGAAACCAAGGCGCTCCTCGAAGGCCATTTCATTTTGAGAAGCGGCCTGCACAGCGGCCACTTCTTCCAGTGCGCGCGCGTCTGCGAGCACCTCGACAGGGTTTCCGAACTCGTCAAAATGCTCGTTGAAAAGCTCGGCGGTATAAAAATTGACGCCGTCCTCGCCCCGGCAATGGGCGGCCTCGTCCTCGGGCAGGAAGTGGCGCGCCAGATGAACAAGCGCTTCATCTTCGCCGAGAAGATGGACAACAAGCTCGAACTGCGCCGCAATTTCACAATATCAAAGGGCGAGCGTTTTCTGATTGTCGAAGACGTCATCACCCGCGGCGGCCGCGTTGAAGAATGCGTCAACATTATCCGCACCCATGGCGGAGAACCCGCCGCCCTTGCAGTGCTTGTGGATAGAAGCCAGGGCAACGCCAAGTTCGACATTCCCTGCGTCTCGCTCCTGGAAATGTCCTTCCCAACCTATGAGGCGGACAAACTGCCGGCGGAGCTCGCTTCCATCCCCGCCACCCACCCGGGCTCCTAGTTTTGACGAGCGCTTTGGGCGAATAGCGGCGTTGCAAAAAAATTCCACACAGGTCATGTACTACTTTGTACACTTCCAGCGTGGAATTTTTTCGCGCCTTGCTCTTCATCCCAAATCGCTGCGCCAAAATAATGTCAGTTTGAGAAGTGGGAAGCGAAAACAGGTAGGCTTTGGTATCTAACCATAGTGCAAGATTTTTTGATGAAGGGATTTATATATAAAATCATCGGGGATTTTTTTGTTGAGTGTGCGCAGGAGGATGTTTAATATTTCTCGGATATTCAGCATATATGAAAATTATCAAGAGCCTTTCCGTATTGTGTTTCATTTGCGCGCTTTGCGGGGTGTCGTTTGCCGAGCCGCCCGCGGGCAAAAAGTGGAAGCTGGTTTACGAGGACAATTTCAACTACCCCACATCCAAGCTTGCCGACGACTGGGTGATAATGAACGAGCGCCAGCCGAAGATGCTTTGCGGCAGGTGGAAGGAGAACGCCGTCGTCGAAAATGGCGTGCTGCGTTTGCTAAACAAAAAGGAGACGCGCGCCGGTCAGGATTGGACGAGCGCGAGCGTCTGGACAAAGCGCCGCTTCAAGTACGGATATTTTGAGGCGCGCTACCGCTACGCTGCGGCGAGCGGCGTTAACAACGCATTCTGGGTGTCAACCAGGCAGCCGCTTCCCGCCGATGAGACGCGCTTTGAAATAGACGTCAACGAGGGGCATTGGCCGGACGAAATCGCCACCAACATCCACAATTGGAGCGACACCTGGATTGACGCCGGCGGCGCAAAGCGTCACAGGGGTTGGCCGCAGTCCTTCAGGATGGGAAAGAAAACCGGAAGCGCGGGCAACTCCTTCAACCTCGACGCCGCCGTGCCTATGGAGAAAATCCGCATATCCTCCAACCATCCTAAATTTTTCAGGGTCGCGGAAATTATGGCGTACGCTTCCGGCAACGGCGGAAAGTATCCGGACCCCATGCGGCCGCTCAAGAACCAGCCGGATTTTGAAGGGCTTGAAAACATCGCCCTCGGCTGCAAAACGGACACAAGCGGCGTCTATTACAAGAGCGACACGAGCGTCGGCGAACGCGCCGTCGACGGCAAGCTGGACACCTCCTGGGCCAGCCAGGCCAGCGGGGAAAAATTCATAGAGGTCGATTTCGGCGGCGAAAAAAGCGTGGCCTGCGTGCAGTTCGTCACGGGCTGGAACAATAAGGGAACCTGGCAGGGCTACATATCTTCGTACAAGATAGAGTACTTCTCAAACGGCAAGTGGACAACCCTCACCGAGGTTAAAGAGGACGCGCCCGACGTGGACCTGAGCAAAGACTTCCACACCTACGCGCTTGAGTGGAACGATAAGGAGCTTGTGATTTATTTTGACGGCAGGGAGATACGCCGCTTTGAGCAGAACTTCATCAACTTCCAGGCGCCGGTGCTCTTCAGCGCGGCCATAGTGGAGTGGGCGGGCGAGGTGACCGACAAGGTTGACGGCACGTCAATGGACGTCGATTACATCAAGGTATGGCAGGAGGAAGGCAAAGAGTTTGTCGAACTTCCCAACAACCCAAAGTAGGAAAACTTTATGATTAACTATAAAAAAACACTTTCACACGCGCTGTTTTTGGTCTGCGCCTTCACCGCGTCCGGGGAACTCTCCGCGCGCCAGTTCCCGGTCTTTTCGGACGGTGACAGGATATGCTTCATGGGCGACAGCATAACCAACGCCGGAGACTACATGTGCCACATCAACCTCTACTACGCCACGCGCTTTCCGCAGGACAAAATCTCCTTCTACAACTGCGGCATATCCGGAGACGTCGCGCCGGGCGTGCTCTCGCGGATGGACAACGTTTTCAGCTACAGGCCCACCGCCGCCGCCCTGATGATAGGTCTGAACGACGCGCGCGCCGCACTGCTGGACCCCGACAAAAAGCATTCCGAAGACGAGCTGCGCAAGGCCGCGGCCGCGCAGGAAACCTACCGCGACACCGTTTCGGAAATCATGGACGCCGTGCTCGCAAAGAAGGTGAAGCTCATCGCAATCACGCCGTCCATATACGACGACACCGTGGAGGTTGAGCGCAAAAGGCAGCCCGGCCGCGCCAAGGTGCTGCAGGAATATGCGGACTTCATCAGGCAGGCCGCCGCAAAGCGGAAGGCACCCGTGGCGGACTTCCACTCCTTCATGCTCGCAATCAACGCGCGCGAGCAGGCGAAAAACCCGAAGTTCACGGTCGTCGGCGAAGACCGCGTGCACCCGACTTTCGGCGCGGCCTTCGTGATGGCGTACAAATTTTTGAAAGACACGGGGGTGCCCGCGCTCGTCTCCGGAATGGAAATTGACGCGGCGGACGCAAATGTGCTCCGGGCCGAAAACTGCAAGGTTGCGGGTCTCAAAAAATCCGGCGGCGCGCTGGAATTTTCATGCCGAGCAAACGCCCTGCCCATGCCGCTTTACGACGACGTGCTCGACTCCGCAAAGCTCGTGGATTTCTACGGGGACTTGAACAGGGAAATGCTTCTCGTCAAAAACCTCGACGGCGGAAAGTACGCGCTCTCCATAGACGGGAAGAAGGTTGGTGAATATTCCGCGCGGGAGCTCGCGCAGGGAGTGAACCTCGCGCAGAACCCCGATACGCCGCAGATGGAGGACGCAAAGAACATCGCCGCCCTGGTGAGGAACTACCGCAACGAGTTTCGGGACTACATAGTGAAAGTGCAGCGCGTTGAGCATTCCTTCAAGGGTGCCCCCTCAAATCCGCCGCTTAGCGCCGAGGAATACAAGCGCATTGCGCGGGAAAAAATCAGAATCATAGAGCCGCGCAACGATGGCGACAAACGCGTGGGGCAGTTCAAGGAATTCATAAAGCTCAAGGACGCGGAGGCGGACATTTTAAAATCCTTTGAAAAGCTGAATTCGGAAATCAACGCGGCGGGCAAGGCCGCCGTCGGCAAGACGCGCACATATAAGTTGGAGAAGCTGAACGAGGGTTGAAAAAAGAAGCGGGGGATATGAAAAAAACAAAATTTATGTGCGCGGCTGCGGTGATTTTTGCGGCGCTGGGCCTGCAGGCGGAAGTCGGAAAATTCAACAGTATGGATTCTTCTGACGGAGACATCGCAAAGCTCCGCGCGGGCTTCCGCAATCCGCGCGAACTGCAGCGTCCGTGGGCCTACTGGAACTGGATAAGCGGCAACGTCACGCGCGAGGGGATTGAGAAGGATTTCGCGGGCTTCAAAAACGCGGGGCTAGGCGGCGTGATTCTTATGAACGCGGGCATGAGGACGCCGGAAGGCCCGTTGAGCTACCATTCGGAGGAATGGTTTGAGCTTGTGAAATTCAGCGTGGAAAAGGCCGCGGAGTGCGGCATGAGCTTTTCTATATTCAATTGCGACGGATGGTCGGAAGCCGGAGGGCCGTGGGTGACGCCCCAGATTTCGATGAAGAAACTCGTTTTCAGCGCCACCCAGACCGGCGGCGGGAGCGTTTCCATGCGCCTTGAAAAACCTTCGGAAATCGCCGAAGGATATTACGAGGACGTCGAAGTCTTTGCGCTGCCGCGCGCGGGGGCGAAATCCGCGGACGAGGTTCTGGCGCTCTCTTCCGCGATGGACAAAGACGGATTTTTCCGCGCGAGCCTGCCCGAGGGGGAGTGGACCCTGCTGCGCGTCGGCTGCACTACGACCGGCGTCAAGAACCGCCCCTCGCAGCTCACGGGGCGCGGTCTGGAGGTAGACAAGCTTTGCGCGCAAAGCGTGCGTTTCCATCTTGAGAAGGCCCTTGGGCGCGTCATAAAGGATTCCAAAGGACACATCGGAAAAACCTTTAAAGGGGTGCATTTCGACAGTTGGGAAGTCGGCACGCAGGACTGGACGCGGGATATGCGCGGGATTTTCAAGGAGGAATGCGGTTACGACCCCCTGCACTTCCTGCCCGTTCTGCTGGGTTTTAATGTCGGCACTCAGGCCGAGGCCGAGGCCGAGGCCTTCAAGACCGATTACCGCCGCGCGGTTTCCGCCGGGATTGAAAAAAATTTCTACGCCCAGGCGCGCAGATTCGTGAACGAAAACGGCCTTCAGATGCTGGCGGAACCCTACAGGGGGCACGCCTTTAACGAGTCCGCCGTCGCGTCGCAAGTGGACGTGGTGATGGCCGAGTTTCTTGACGGCGGAGAGGGCGACATCCGCGAAAGCTTCAAGCCGCAATGTTCAAAGGAGATGGAATATTCCAAGAAAATTTCCTGCGTGAAAAAGATATCGTCGTACGCGCACATGGCCGGGAAAAGAATCTGCTCCGCGGAGGCCTTCACCGCGCGCAAGGAGGACGCGCGCAAATTCAAAACCCCCGCCGGCCTCAAGCAGTCCGGCGACGCGGCCTTCGTTTCAGGGATGAATTTTGTGGTCCTGCACACCTGTGTGCATCAGCCGGCGGAGCTCAAGCCGGGCTTTATGCTTGCCTATTTCGGCACGCACTTCAACAGGGCGAACACCTGGTGGCGGCATGCTTCCGCGTGGACGGACTATCTTTCGCGGGCGCAGATGCTGCTGCAGTGCGGGATGCCGCGCGCGGACGTCCTGCTGCTTGGCGAGAGCGACATCGCGGCCGTCGCCCCCGATTTTTCGCCGGTGCTGGAGGGTTATGATTACGAAATCGCCCATCCGCGCCAGTTTGCGCGCGCGGAGATTTTGAAAGGCGCTTTGCGCTTTGAAAACGGACTGGAGTTCAGGGCCATAATCACCGCGCCGGACTGGAAGGCTGATTTGCGCACGCTTGAAAAATTGCGCGCAGCCTCCCTTGCAGGTATCCCGATATTCGGCTTCGCGCCGAAGGCGCCGGACAACCTTAAGGACGCGTCGGAAAACTTCGCGCGCTGGAAAATTTTGCGCGACGAGATTTTTACGCCGCAGCGCGCCTACCCGCACATGGAGGGGCTTTGCGCCATGCTTGCAGCCGCCGGCGTGCCGAGGGATTTTGAGTTCGCCTCCCTTTCGGGCGCCCCGAAAAACCCTGCGGATTTCTGCATAGCGGCAAACCACAGGCGCATGGGCGGCATCGACATTTATTTTCTGGCGAACCTCAACGCGCATGCGGAAAAATTCACGGCGAAGTTCAGCGCTGCGTCGGGCTCTCCGCAGATTTGGGACGCGGTGTCCGGCGAAGTTTTCGAGGCGGCCCACATTGAAAACGCGCAGGGTGCGCAGCTCGATATGTCCCTGCCGCCCTTGGGTTCCGCCTTCGTGGTCTTCGGCGCTTCGAGTGTCGCGGGGCGAGCGCCACTGCATTTTTCGGAAGCGCTTCAAATAGTTCCTTCAAAGTGGGCCGCAGATTTTGAGACGCCTTTCGGCGAGAAATTTTCCCGCGAATTCAAAACGCTTGAGGCGTGGGAGCTTTCAAAGGACGACGACGTAAAATACTTTTCCGGCTCGGCCGTCTATTCCTGCGAATTCGAAGTTCCGCGCGCCCCGCTTGAGAAATCCGACGCGGTTTTGATTTCGCTGGGAGAGGTTTACGAGATGGCCCATGTAAAAATCAACGGACAGGATGCGGGCGTGCTGTGGACGCACCCATACGGTGCGGAAGCGAAGAAGTTTTTGAAGCCCGGCAAAAATACATTGGAAATATCCGTAACGAACACCTGGTTCAACAGGATGGTGGGCGACGAGCGCTTTGCGCAGGACCTTGAATACGATTTAAGCGGGCCCACGTACAATTCTGGGAAGCTAGCGGAGTTTCCCGCGTGGTGGGGAAACGCCGGGGCTGAAAAACTTCGCCCAAGAAAAACTTTCACTACATGGAAAATTTTTGACGGCAAAGAGGATTTGGAAAAATCAGGATTATTGGGCCCCGTGCAATTGCTCTTCGGGGCGGCGTCGGAATTTCAAAAAAAGGAATGAACATGAAAATTGGCATATATGCGGCGGCGATATTGGGCGCCTGCCTTACGCTTTCGGCGGAGGTCGGCAAATTCAACAGGATGGATGCGCCTGGCGGCGACATAGAGACGCTCCGCGCGGGTTTTGAGACTCCGCCCTCGGAGGCCAAGCCCCTTACATGGTGGCATTGGATAAACGGCAGCGTCAGCAAGGAGGGCATAGAAAAGGATTTTAAATCATTCAAGGAGGCGGGCGTGGCGGGCGTGCAGCTCCTCAACGCCAACATGTACGTGCCGGACGGCCATCTGCGCTTTCACAGCGAGGACTGGTTTGACTACGTCAACTTCGCAATCGCAAAGGCTGACGAATACGGGCTCGAATTCGATATCATGAATGCCGACGGCTGGGCCAACAGCGGCGGCCCGTGGATCACCCCGCAGATGTCCATGAAGCGCCTGATATGGCTTGAGGGCGACGAGATAGACGGCGGAAAAATTTCAATGAAGCTCGACACTCCCAAGGGTGTTAAGCATGATTTTTACGTGGACGTGGAAACCTACGCAATCCCCGTGGCCCCCGAAGACGGCCTGCAACCCGAGGTGAAATCCGGCATGGAGGGAAAATTCTTCAACATCTACTTTGAATTTTCAAAGCCCGTAGAGCGCAGGATTTTCAAAATCACCGTTAATGTGAAGGGCAAGGGCGCGAACCTTCCCGCCAAGGTCTACTCCTCAAACGACGGCGTGAACTACGAATACGTGAGCGACATCTCTTGCATGGGCGTCGTCAACAACGTAGACTTGGATATTCCCTTCAAGAAAACAACGGCGAAATATTTCAAAGTGGCGTACCCGTCGCACGTCGCAAAAATTCCGGATTTCGACACCAAAAAATTCGGCCTCTCCAACGAGGGCAAGACGCTGATGAGCGGCGGAATGAAGCCATACGGAGAGAACGACAGCATCGCGGAGGATTCTTCCGAAGGCTCATTGCAGATAAAAGACATCCTGCGCGTCGGCAAATTCATGGACGCCGACGGCAATCTCAAGTGCGATCTGCCCAAGGGCAAGTGGAAGCTTGTACGCTTCGGCTACACCACCACCGGCGCCTTGAACCACCCCGTGCAGCCCGAAGGCAGGGGGCTTGAGGTTGACAAAATGTCGGCAAAGCACACGCGCTTCCATATTGAAAGCTCGCTGGGCCGCACTATAAAAGAATCAAAAAAATACCTCGGCAAATCATTCAAGGGGATACTCCTCGACAGCTGGGAAGTTGGCACGCAGGACTGGACGGACGAGATGGCCGCAGAATTTAAAAAGCTCAACGGTTACGACATTATGGACTTCCTTCCGGTGCTCACGGGCAGGGACATAGTCTCCCCGCTCGCAAGCCGCGCATTCCAGAGCGACTACCGCAAAACGATTTCGCACTGCGTGGGCGCAAACTACTTCGGCGAAATACGCAGGTACGCGAACGAAAACGGACTCATGCTTTACGGAGAACCCTACGGCGGCGCCTGCTTCGGCGAATTTTTCGCCGGCGACAACCTCGACGTAATTATGAGCGAGTTCTGGGTGGCGCTTGAAAAGGAGGACAAGAAGGGCGGCAAGGACTACCGCGTGGAAAACACGCAGGTCGGCATGAAGAAGACGGCGTCAACCTCCCACATGACGGGGCGCAAAATCACGGGCGCGGAATCTTTCACCGCGCGTAACGACGGCGCAAAATGGTCGAAGACGCCGATAGGCATCAAGCCCTACGGCGACATGGCCTTCGTCAACGGCCTCAACCGCGCCATATTCCACACCAGCGCGCACCAGCCGAACGACCTTAAGCCGGGCTTCTCCCTCGGCCGCTACGGTACGCACTTCGGCCGCGCAAACACCTGGTGGTACGAGGCCAAAACATGGATGGACTTCATGGCGCGCTCGCAATTCATGCTTCAGAGCGGCACGCCCTTCGCCGACGTCCTCTGCATGCGCAATGACGACATTGAGCGCTTCTCGAATTTCTCCATGCCTAAAATCCCAAGCGGGCTGGACTTCGAATGCGCCGTTCCATACGTGCTGAAAACCGGCAAGATTGTGGACGACAAAATTTCATTCCCTAACGGCATGAGCTTTGGCGCAATCATAACGCAGCCCAACTGGGAGGCGGATTTGGAGACGCTCAAAATCCTCAAGGCGGCGAAGGATGCCGGCATACCCGTGATAGGCGTTGCGCCCGACGGGCCGGACAACCTCAGGGACGCCATGAAGAACTATGCCCAGTGGAAGGCGCTGAGCGCGGCGCTCTTCGCCCCGCAGCAGGAATATCCCAGCCACAAAAAGATTGAGGAGCTTCTGCTTGCCAAACTCAAGAGGGACTTCGAGTTCTCCGATTTGGAAGGCGTTGCCGCAAAGCCGGAAGACTTCGCGCTTCGCGCGGTGCACAGAAGGTACGGGGAGAACGACTTTTACTACGTCGCAAACCTTAACGAATACGCGGAGAACTTTACCGCAAAGTTCAGGGTGGCGCGCGGCGCGCCGCAGTTCTGGAACAGCGTGACGGGGGAAATCACGGACGTGCTCGCCTATTCGCATGACGGGGAGTACACGGTTTTGGACATGTCTTTGCCCGCGCTCGGCTCAAGCTTCGTCGTCTTCAACGCGCCGAAGAAGGGCCTTCTGAACGCGCGCAGGCTGCCCATGTTCATCACGGACAAGGACGGCAAGCGCGTGGCGCAGGGGCCGGACACGTTCGACTTCACGATGGGCAAGGGCGTGACCGCCTACGTTGAAGGCCTCAAATATAATTACCCCGACGGCAAGAGCGAAAACTTCAAGCTTGAAGGCTCTCCCGCGCAAATCGAAATCAAACCCGCCGAATGGAAGGTGACGTTCATTTCGCCCTTCGGAGAAACGCACGAGAGCGTGTTTAAAAAACTCATCTCGTGGAGCGATTCGGACGACAAACAGACGAAGTATTTTTCCGGAACGGGAACGTACAGGGCGGCCTTTGAAATCGCATCCGGCGCGCTTAAGAACAAGGCGAAGATGCTGCTCAACCTCGGCGAGGTCTACGAGATGGCGCGCGTGAAAATCAACGGGCAGGATGCGGGCCTTGTGTGGACCCATCCCTACGAAGTCGATGTTACGAACCTTTTGAAGGAGGGTGAAAACACGCTTGAAATTTCCGTCATCAACACCTGGGTAAACCGCATGATAGCCGATGAGAACCTGAAGCAGGACACCAAGTACAACGAGACCGGCAGCGAGTTCGTCAACGGTCGCCTTGCGGAGTTTCCGGAATGGTACGGCAACAAAACGCTTGAAGCAAAGCGCGAGCGCAAGACCTGGGCCATCTGGAAGCACTACAACGGGAACGAGCCTCCGGTGAAGTCCGGCCTTGTGGGCCCCGTGGTTCTAAAGCTTGGCGCGTCCGCGAAGTAGGGCCTTGGCGCCCTATTTCCCGTAGCCAAGGGCGGTTTCCGTGAGCGCCATGTCGGCGGCGAGTGGCCTTCTGGGCTTTATGCCGCGCGTTTTCAGCGCGTCGTGGTAAGACCTTACGGCCTCGGTCGCCGCAAGCGCGCCGTCCGCCACTAGGCGCAGGTGGCGTATGAATTCAAGCTGGTCTTCCGCGGAATTTATCTTGCGTCCGAAGAGCGCGACGCGCGCTCCGTACTTGCGCGCGTCTTCAAGAAGCCTGAAGGCGTCATGCGTCGTCCCCGCCCCGCCGCCGAGTATGCCCACGGGCATGGAAGTGTCATAAGCGGCGAGCTCCTCCATGGCCCTGGGGCCGTTGTAGGCTATTTTCAGAAACTGCGGGCGCTGTGCGCGGCACACCCCGGCGAGCGTGCGGGCGATGCAGTCATTCACGTACTGCGCGCGCTTTTGCGCGTTCTCAAAGCGTGCGGCATTGGGGTTGAAGACCTCCCAGAAATAGCGGAAGCCCTTCGTCTCGCACTCGCCCCTGAAACGCGCAAAGGCCTCAAGGCTGCGCATGTCGTTTTCCAAATTGTTGTTGAAGGTGGTGGAGTAGAGGCCTAAATCCGCGCCGCATTTTTTGACGGCGTCTATGGAGGCCGTCGCCCAGGGGCGCGAGGGCTCGTTCACGTACGAGGAGTTGCGGCACACCCAGACGTCGGAAGCGTCGTTCCCTCGCGCGGCGGGCGTGATTGCGCTGCGCTCAAACGCGCGCATGTCCTTTGAAACAACTTCAAGAGTGCTTGCCGACATCAGCATGATGTCAACAATTCCCTGCTCAACCACGGCGCGTATCCTTTCGCGGTACTCCTGGACGCTCAAAGGCCTTCCGTCCGCGCGCGCGCCGAAGGAGTTTATTCCGAAGGCCATGTCGGCGTCTTTTGCGTCCGCAATCACGAAGTCTTTGGCGGCGAAGGAGCCGTCCGCCATGTTCCTGAGCTTTATGTCGAGAGTCTTTTCCATTTGAGAGAGAATGGAAGTAAGTATGAAACGCGCCGCAAATTCAAAGAAAAAAATATCCTTTCGCGGGCAAAAGTCAAAATAGTGCAATCAATAAAAAGCCCCGCTCTTGCGCCGCCGACGGGAAAATGCTATGCTAAGAAAACACACATCCTTAACGGAAAGAAAATATGAGACCCCTTAGCAAAATCGCCCCCGACTGGTGGGACTACACAACACTTGACGCGGAAATACTCAAGGAGGCTTCCAAGATCACCCTGGATAACCTCAAGAGCTTTGAGCGTCCGGGCTTCAAAATAGAAATCTACGACACGCTTCAGGATTTCTACTGCGCGGAGGCGCTGGAATACATAGAGGCGTGGAAGGGCGCCACGGCGGAGAGCCCCGCGGGCATCTGCGGGCCCATAGGGCCCACGGAGCAGTTGCCGCTCGTCGCAAAAATAGTCAACGCCACGGACATGAACCTGAAGCATTGCCACTTCTGGGGCATGGACGAATGGATAATAGGCGGCAAGTCTGTGGACATAAATTTTCCGCTGAGTTTCGCGAAGGCGGACATGGATTTGTGCTTCGGCCGCATCAGGCCGGAGCTGCGCATGCCCGCAGAGAACCTGCATTTTCCGACGGAGAACCCGAAGGATTTTTCGGAGAGCTTTTCCGCCGCGCGCTGCGTCGTCATGCAGGGCGGGCAGGGCGAAGTCAAGCACTGGGCCTTTAACGACCCCGTCAAGCGCGAGGGCCAGTTCAAAGACGCGCCGCCCTCGCCGCAGGAATATCTGAAGAAGGGCACGCGCCTTGTGGAGCTGCACCCCATAACGCTCATGCAGAACGCGCGCACGTCGAACGGCGGGAGCGTGCATGAAGTGCCGTCGGCCGCGGTCACCGTCGGCCCGCTTGAAACGTGGAAGGCAGAGCGCGTGTCCATATGGCACCCGGGCCACCATGACAACCCCTTCGGCCAGCGCCTCACGACGTTCATGATATCGCAGAAGATTGCAGACTCATCCGTGCCCATGTCCATGCTTGCGCTGCATTCGGATGTAAAGTTTAGCTTTTACAGGGGAGGCTTCGGAGTGGTACAAGTCGAGGCCCACTAGTTTTGGCAGACGCTTTGGGCGAATAGCGGCGTTGGTTAGGTCGAATAGCGACCAGGGAAGTACAAGTGTAAAAACCGGCCCGCTCACAACCGCGCGGCTTGCTCGTACTACCAAATCGTCAACACACAAACCCGA
>JAVBSZ010000125.1:0-5207 GCA_031556415.1 Opitutales bacterium
GTATATGGCGGGCGTGGGCGGCGAAAAGGAGCTAAAGGAAATAGAGGAGCAGTGCCTTGCGTGGCTTCCAAAGGCCTTCAGCATGCGCCCCTACCAGGAGATACCGGCCATGGTTTTCGTCAACGACGGCCTCTACCCGTACTGGTGGTACCTTGTGGATTTGTACGAGCTCACCGGCAACAAGAAATTTTTGGAGTACGCGCGCGAGGGCGCCTTCTACACGCTCTCCTGCCTTTGGAACTGGCCAAACCCGAAGGACGGGCCTCAGACTATCTACAGGGACAATATGGTCGAAGGAACCACAAGCCCCATGTGGCGCGGCACGGAAAAATTGCGTCTGGGTTCGGAGGAAAACAAAGTCCTCATGGAAAAGTTCCTCGAGAAAACTCCCGACGCCGATGCGAGGCGCTACCGCAACACCTGGTTCTCTTTGAGAGAAAAGCGGGTGGACGGCATGAAGGTCTCGCGCATAGGCCTGGGCATAGAGCAGCGCTGGACGTACATAATGAAACGCAACTGCAAGAACATCATGATGCCTTCCTGGGCGTCGGACATGCTGAAAGTGTGGCAGTATTCCAGGGACGACATCCTGATGAAATTCTCCCGCCATTCCATAGTGGGGCGCTACGCCAACTACCCGGGCTATTATATAAGGGACTACATGGACGTCCAGATGACTGCGGACTACCCCTTCAAAGGCCCCGACGTCACCTGCCTCTACCACCACCACGCGCCCTGCGTCTTCGCCCACACGTTTGACTACCTGATGGCGCAGGTTGAATCGCGCTCCGGCAACAAAATCAAATTCCCCTACGTGCGCCAGCAGGGCTACGTCTGGTTTACGGACAGAATTTTCGGGCAGGCCGGAAAAGTTTTTGACGACGAAAAATGCAGACCCATGATTGACGCCCAGGCGGTGGACACCCTCGGTAATTCCAAAATCAGCACGCTGCTCGCGCGCGGGAAGGACTGCGTCTGGCTCATCCTTCTCAACGATGCGGGGAAGGAAAGCGCCGCCGAAGTGATGCTCAACGAGAACTCAAAGGCGTTCTCCTCCGCAAAGCGCGGCGAAAAGATTTCCCTCTACAATGCCCAAGGCGTGAAGGCGGACGCCGAGTTTGATTTTGGAATAATTAAGCAGTTGAAAATCCCCGCGCGAGGGCTTGTCGCGCTTAGAATTCCGGCGGAAAATTTTGACGCCGAATCCGCAGTCAAACCCCTCGGCAGAGACGCGCACATCGTAAAAAAGGATGCGGCCAAAGACTGGGGAGACTTGCACCTCTTCCGCATACGCGGCCCCTTCGGGAAGGATTCCGTTTACTGCGTCCTCACCGCCGGCTTCGGTAAAGAGGGTTCAATGCGCGTGAAGATTTCGGGTGGGAAGGACGGTGTTGTCAGGGAGCTTAAATGCGCGTCGCACCCATTTGAGGCCAGCGTCTATCCGCTGCCGCAGGACGAGGATTTCAAGGTGAAAGTGGAGCTTTCGGACGCTTCCGGAAAATATGAAACCGAAGAGTTTGTTTTGAAAAAATAAGCAAAACAAAAAACGCGCGTGCGGCAAAACTTGTTTGACAAAAACTCCGGACACAGGCAGAATTCGGAACGTAATTACTTAATACGGGTTTTCAACCCCGCAATTTAACATCAAAATTATGAACAACAAAATGGACAGAAGAAGTTTTATGAAGGGCGCGGCCGTCGCCGGCGGCGCGTTCATGATGGCGGGCTGCGCAAGCAACAACGTCAACAAAAAGTTTTCGCCGAACGCGCAGTTCCGCGTGGCGGTTGTCGGCGTCGGCGGCAGGGGCAGGGCGGCGGTTGACCAGTTCGCCAAAGACCCCAAGGTCAAGCTTGTGGCCTTCTGCGACGTTGATGACAAGACTGCGGCGAAGACTTACGACGCGTATCCCGCAATTCCGCGCTATAAAGACTACCGCGTGATGCTCGACAAAATCGGCAACGAGATTGACGGCGTCGCGGTCTGCACGCCCGACCACATGCACTATCCCATCTCCATGTGGGCGATTGCAATGGGCAAACACGTCTATTGCGAAAAGCCCCTCTGCCGCACAATCTGGGAATGCACGCAGCTCAGAAAGGCCGCTTCGGAAGCCGGCGTTTTCACGCAGATGGGCAACCAGGGCCACACTTTTGACGGCTGGAGGATAATCCGCGAATGGTATGACGCCGGCCTCCTCGGCGAAATCAAGGAAGTCTACCATTGGACGGACAGGCCCGCGGCCTACTGGAAACAGGGTGATTTGGCCGTTCCGCCGGCGCAGACAATACCGAGCACTTTGGACTACAAACTCTGGCTCGGCGTGGCGCCCTATCAGGATTACAACGAAGCGGTCGTTCCCTTCAAATGGCGCGGCATGCGCAACTACGGCACCGGCGCAATAGGCGACATGGGCTGCCACTTCATGGACACGCCGTACTCGGTGCTGGACCTCGGCTACCCGTCGCTCGTCAGCGCGAACCCGTCGGACTTTAACGACTACAGCTGGCCCGCGGAAGCGAGCATCGTTTACGACTTCCCCGGCAACGCAAAGCGCGGCCCCGTCAAGATCTACTGGTTTGACGGCTACCGCAAGCCGAAGAACGTGGAACGCGTTCCGCAGAGCTTCATTGACGATGCTAAGAACAAAAACTGCACCCTCCTCGTGGGAACAAAGGAAACCGTCTCGTGTGGAACTTACGGAGAAAACCCGATGATATTCCCCCGCGAGCGCATGGTTGAACTCAAGAAGAGCGGCATACTGCCCGGCCCGTCAATCCCGCGCATAGCGGAAGGACCGCACCTTAACTGGGTCTACTCCTGCCTCAAGGGAAGAAACGCGTTCTCGAATTTTGACTACGCGGCGCCCTTCACGGAAGTGGCTCTCATCGGCATGGCGGCCATAGCGGCGGGCACTGCGGTTTCTTACTGCCCGAAGTCAATGACCTTCACCAACTGCCCGGAAGCGAACAAGTACATCAGGAGCCTCTACAACTACAAGAAGGAGTTCCTTCCCAGCGCAAAATGCGCGCTGAACATCTAGTACGGTTTGGGAAAACGTTAAATTTAAGCGCGCGGAAAACATCCGCGCGCTTTTTTTGAACACGACGCGCGCGTTCAAAAAAAGAAGGGCAAAAATTATTGACATATCCGCCTTATGTGAGAATATGCGCGGATAATTTTTTTGCCGGAATAGCTCAGTTGGTAGAGCAACGCATTCGTAATGCGTGGGTCGTCAGTTCAAGTCTGATTTCCGGCTCCAGTTTAAAAGGTCTGCAGGCCAAGCGCTTGCAGGCTTTTTTTGCGCGTTTAAACTTTGTGTTGGTCTCGGGCAAGCCATTGCGAAGCAATGCGTGGATTGCGCCGAAGTCAAGGTCGCAAAATGCAGAGCATTTTCAAGTCCAGGGCTACGCCCCTGGTCATTCGTAGCGGAGGGCTTCGATGGGGTCCAGCTTGGCGGCGCGCAGGGAAGGGTAGATGCCGGAGAGCACGCCTATGATTATGCTGAAGGAGAGGCCCTTTATCATCGCGTGCATGGGCACGGCCATGCCTTCGCTGCCGGGCACGGTGTGGCTTAGAATTTTCACGAGCAGTATGCTTGCGGCCATGCCGATAAGCCCGCCGAGGGCGCTTATGACGGCGGACTCCGCAAGGAACTGTATGAAGATGTCGCTGCCCCTTGCGCCCACGGCCTTGCGCACGCCGATTTCCCTTATGCGCTCGTTAATGACGGCGAGCATCACGTTCATTATGCCTATGCCGCCCACCAAAAGTGAAATCATCGCGATGCCGCCAAGGGAGTACATGAACTGGCTCTCCGTTTTTTTGAAGGAGGCCAGGGCCTCTTCGCGCGTGGTTATCTGGTAGTCCTCAATCTGGTTGTGCGTCTGCTTGAGCGTGTTCTCTATCTGCGCGACGGCGCTGGTCACGTTTTCGGAACCGTTCACTTTCACGAACATCCTGTGGACGAGCGTGTCACCCTTGAACCTTTTTGCGCAGGTCATTGCGGGGATGAAGAGGGTGCGGTTCTTCCTTTCAAACGCGTTGCGGCCGCCCTGCATGAATTCGTAATAATCCAGAACGCCGACCACGGTGAAGGGCACGCCGCGTATTTTGATGGGCTTGCCGAGCGCGTCTTCGGGGGAGTCGAACAGCGCCATGGCCACGTCGTGCCCGATGATGGCCACAAGCGAGCAGTTCTCGTAGTCCAAATCACCAAAACCGCGGCCCACGTGCATTGTGAATTTGTTTATGATAAGATAGTCCATCGTCACGCCCCAGCCTATCGCGCCGAAGCGGTTGTTGCCATTTCTGAAATGCTCGTAGGTTGCAAAGAGCATGGGCGTGATTTCCGAAACCAGCGGGACGGCGTCTCTAATCGCCTGGCAGTCTTCTATCCTCAGACCCTTTGAAAGGCCGGCAATTTCGCTCTGGTACGCGGGCGGCTCCTGCGGGGATATCTCCACCGTTTCGACGCCGCCGCTGTCTTCAAAGCCGCGCTTGAAGTTTCCGAGCAGGTTCTCGACTATGCTTATCATGGCCACCAGCGCGGATACGCCCAACACTATGCCTATCATCGAAAGCATGGAGCGCACCTTGTGCGCCCAGATTTCTCCAAGGCCGTTGACCACACCCATGCAGAAGTCGTAAAGTATCTTTATCACTTCGCGCCCTCCGTTCTGTGCGTGCCGTCAAAATGCGCGCCGGAGGCGAGGGTGGAGTTGTGCGGGTCGTTAACGAAGTCTTCCACTATGAGGCCGTCCTTCATCCTGATTATGCGGCGGGCTTTTGACGCCACACCGAGGTCGTGCGTGACCATCACGATGGTCTGGCCCTGTTCGTAGAGTTTTGCGAAGAGGTCGAGTATTTTTTCGACGTTCTTCGTGTCCAAATTCCCCGTGGGTTCGTCCGCAAAAATTATGCGCGGGTTGTTGACGAGGGCGCGCGCTATTGCGACGCGCTGGCGCTCCCCGCCCGAAAGCTGGCTTGGCACGTGGCTTGAGCGGTGCAGCATGTCCACCTTTTCAAGGGCCGAGCGCGCGTTCTCAAGGCCGTTTTTCACTTTCACCCTGGCGTAGGAAAGGGGCAGCAGCACGTTGCCAAGCACGCTCAAGCGCGGCAGCAGGTTGAACGACTGGAACACGAAGCCTATGCGGTTTGACCTGTACCAAGCGCGCCTCCCCGCGCCTATGTTCGAAACGTCCTTGCC
>JAVBSZ010000219.1:0-6443 GCA_031556415.1 Opitutales bacterium
TTGGGCGGCAAGGCACAGTACGGCGGCCAGCGCTTCGGGGAAATGGAAGTGTGGGCGCTTGAAGCCTACGGCGCGGCGTACACGCTGCAGGAACTCCTCACGGTCAAATCCGACGACGTGCAGGGCAGAACGAAGATTTACGAGCAGCTGGTCAAGGGCGACAACTCCCTGCAGGCCGGCACGCCGCAGTCTTTCAACGTCCTTATGAAGGAAATGCAGGGCCTCTGCCTCAACGTGCGCCCGCGCACGAAGGAAGAGCTCGCCGAGGAAGAATATTCCGAAGTCCAGGAGTAGCGTTAAACAGGAATTTAATAAAGGATTCGTAAAATGGAAAACAACATTCAGCAGACCCGCGATTTTCTGGGCTTTGAGAACGACGCGTCTTTCGACTGCGTTTCAATAGGCCTTGCGTCTCCCGACGCAATCCACACGTGGAGCCGCGGCGAGGTTAAAAATCCCGAGACAATCAACTACCGCACATTCAAGCCGGAACCCGGCGGCCTCTTCTGCCAGAAGATATTCGGCCCCATCCGCGACTACGAGTGCGCCTGCGGAAAGTACAAGCGCATCCGCTTCAAGGACCAGGTTTGCGACCGCTGCGGAGTGGAAGTGACCACCTCCCGCGTGCGCCGCGAACGCATGGGCCATATAGAGCTCGCCGTTCCCGTCTCGCACATCTGGTTTCTTAAGAGCATGCCCAGCCGCCTGGGGCTGATACTCGACATGACGATGAAGGCGCTTGAAAGCGTCATCTATTATGAAAAGTACATCGTCATAGACCCGATGAACACGTCCATGCAGTTCATGCAGTTCCTCAGCGACGAGGAATACCAGAAGGCCGTTGACGCCGGCGACGAATTCGTCGCCAAAATGGGCGCGGAAGCCATCCGCGACCTGCTCAAGGGCCTGAACCTTGAAAAGCTCGCAAACGACCTCGAAGAGGAAATGCGCGCGACGCGTTCAAAGCAGAACAAGAAGAAGCTCGCAAAGCGCCTGAAGCTCGTGCAGGGCTTCCTTGAAAGCGGCTCGCGCCCCGAGTGGATGATACTGGAAGTGCTCCCCGTCATCCCGCCGGACCTTCGCCCGCTCGTCCCCCTCGAAGGCGGACGCTTCGCAACGAGCGACCTTAACGACCTTTACCGCCGCGTCATCAACCGCAACAACCGTCTGCGTTCTTTGATGATGATGAAGACGCCCGACGTCATCATACACAACGAAAAGCGCATGCTCCAGGAATCGGTTGACGCGCTCTTCGACAACGGCCGCCACGGCCGCGCCGTCACGGGCGCGGGCAACCGCGCGCTCAAGAGCATCTCGGACATGCTCAAGGGCAAGCAGGGCCGCTTCCGCCAGAACCTTCTGGGCAAGCGCGTTGACTACTCCGGCCGTTCGGTCATCGTCATCGGCCCCGAGCTCAAGCTGCACCAGTGCGGCCTTCCCAAGAAGATGGCGCTCGTGCTCTTCGAACCCTTCATCATACGCCGTTTGAAGGAACTCGGCTTCGTCCACACGGTCCGCAGCGCGCGCAAGATGATTGAAAAGCGCTCGCCGGAAGTCTGGGACATCCTTGAAGAGGTGACCGAAGGCCACCCCGTCATGCTCAACCGCGCGCCCACCTTGCACAGGCTTTCAATACAGGCTTTCGAGCCGGTTTTGATTGAAGGCGACGCAATCCGCCTGCACCCGCTCGTCTGCGGCGCTTACAATGCGGACTTCGACGGCGACCAGATGGCCGTGCACGTGCCGCTTTCACTCGAGGCGATTATGGAAGCGAAGCTCCTCATGCTCGCCAGCCGCAACATATTCTCGCCGTCTTCGGGCAAGCCCATTCTCACGCCCTCGCAGGACATCGTCCTCGGCGTGTATTACATGACTTACGAGCCCAGCGCGAAGAAGGCCAAGGGCGAGCACACGCCGCTTATGGCCTCCACAAACGAAGTGGTCACCGCGCACGCCGAAGGCATGCTCCATTGGCATGACTGGATTGACTTTGTCAACCCCGACTACGGCATCAAGACCATGTTCGGCAATTCCGAAAAGAAGGTCATCCGCACGACGGTCGGCCGCGTGATATTCAACGAAGTGTGGCCCAACGCCATAGGCTTTGTGAATTTCCCCGTGGCAAAGGGCAAGCTTGGAGACCTCATTCTCAACACCTTCAAGGTGCTCGGCCAGAATGACAGCGCTCCGGTGCTCGACGCCCTCAAGCAGCTCGGCTTCCGCGCGGCGACTTTGGCGGGCATATCAATCGGCATAGTCGACATGGAAATCCCGTCCGAAAAGCCCGCCATAATCAAGGAGGCGCGCGCAAGGATAAAGGAAGTTGAAGCCGAATACCGCAAGGGCACCATCACCAAGGACGAACGCAGCGGCAAGGTGAAGGACATCTGGAACGTCGCCACCGACGAAATCGGCAAAAAGGCGTTTGAAAACCTCGGCAAGAGCGCTCCCAAGAGCTCCGGCAGGCAGGACATCAACTCCGTCTACGTGATGATGGACTCCGGCGCGCGAGGCAACAAGGCGCAGGTCCGCCAGCTCTGCGGGGCGCGCGGTTTGATGGCCAAGCCCAACGGCGAAATTATCGAACGCCCCATTCTCTCCTCGTTCCGCGAGGGCCTGAGCGTTCTCGAATACTTCATTTCAACGCACGGCGCGCGCAAAGGTCTGGCGGACACCGCACTCAAGACCGCGGACGCCGGCTATATGACCCGCAAGCTCTGCGACGTGGCGATGGACACCATCATCACCGAGGAGGACGACGGCAACCGCGACGGCATCTGGAAGGAAGCCATATACGACGGCGACGACGAAATCGTATCTCTGTTCGACCGCATCGTGGGCCGCTGCGCCTCCGACGACGTGCGCAACCCGTCCAACCCGAGCGAAATCATAATCAAGAACGGCGAAATCATCACCGAAGAGATGGCCCGCAAGGCCGAGCACTTCGGCGTTGAGCGCGTGAAGGTGATGAGCCCGCTCACCCACCTCAAGCGCAATTCCATACCCGCGAAGGCGTACGGCATAGACCCGTCAACGCAGAAGCTCGTGGAACGCGGCACGGCAGTCGGCATCATAGCGGCGCAGTCCATCGGCGAACCGGGCACGCAGCTGACCATGAGGACGTTCCATATAGGCGGCGTCGCCCAGTCCACGAAGGCTCCGGAAATACGCCCCCGCCACGCGGGAACGGTCCAGTACGCGGACCTGCGCACGGTGGAAGTCGAGGGCGGCTTCAGCGTCGTGCTCAACAAGACCGGCAAGGTGCTCATCGTAGACAAGGCCGAAGACAAGGTCGTGGAAGAATACCCGATGGTCGCGGGCTCCGTTTTGGCCGTGGCCGACGGCGCGGCGATCAAGAAGGGCCAGCTCCTCGCCCAGTGGGACCCGCACAACATCCCGATTCTCTCGGAAAAGAGCGGCACAATCAAATTCAAGCAGATGATGCCCGGCATCACCGTCAAGAGCGAGTTCGACTCCTCCACGGGCCGCCACACAACCACCGTCATAGACCACAAGGAAGACCTTATCCCCTCCGTGATGATAATCGGCGCGGACGGAAAAGAGCAGCTTGCGGACTACCACATCCCGACGGGCGCGCAGGTCGTCGTCGCCGACGGCGACAAAATCCGCGCGGGCTCCCTCATCGCAAAAACCCCGCGCCAGGCGTCAAAAACGCAGGACATCACGGGCGGTCTCCCGCGCGTTGCGGAACTCTTTGAAGCGCGCAAGCCCAAGGAAGCCGCCGAAATGGCCAAGATTGACGGCCGCGTGAAAATGGGCGACACCCGCAGGGGCAAGAAGCTCATCAAAATCATCCCCGAACTCGGTTCGGAAGAGGACGGCGAAGAGCATTGGATACCGCACGGCAAGCACATCACAGTGCATCCGGACGACATCGTCAAGAAGGGCCAGCACATCACCGAAGGCAGCGCGGACCCCAACGAAATCCTCGAGATTCTCGGGCCCAACGCGGTACAGGAATACCTGCTGCGCGAAATCCAGAAGGTCTACCGTTCGCAGGGCGTCACAATTAACGACAAGCACATCGAAATCATCGTTTCGAGGATGCTTCGCAAGGTGCGCGTGACCAACCCGGGTGACTCCGATTACTTCTGGGGCCAGCAGATTGACAAGTTCGAGTTCAGAAGGAACAACGAGAACATCGAATCCGCGGGCGGCCAGCCCGCAGAGGGCGTTCCCATTCTTCTGGGCATCACGAAGGCGAGCCTGGAAACGGAAAGCTTCATTTCCGCGGCCAGCTTCCAGGAAACAACGAGGGTCCTCACCGACGCGGCGACGCTCGGCAAGGTGGACGGCCTCGAAGGCTTCAAGGAAAACGTCATCATGGGCAACCTCATCCCCGCGGGCACGGGCCTTCCGTCCTACCGCAAGATAAGGGTCAACCCGCTCGTGGAGGACGCCGACGAGTTCGACTCTTTCTCGCAAACCGCTGAGGCCTAAAAAGCTCCCGCGTTGAACAACACTTTCGGCTCTCCGCCCCGAACGCGGAGGGCCTAAAAAATTAAAAAAAACAAATAAAATACTTGCAAAGGAAAGGTGCGTAAATACTCTTCCACACTTTTCTCTTATAAAAGACCAAAATTATGCCTACAATCAACCAGTTAGTCCGCAATCCGCGTAAGATTGCCACAGCAAAGAGCAAGGCGCCGGCGCTCAAATTGAACCCGTTCCGCCGCGGCGTCTGCGTGCAGGTTATGACCCGCACGCCCAAAAAGCCCAATTCCGCTATCAGAAAGGTGGCCAAAGTCAGGCTCACCAGCGGTTATGAAGTCATCGCCTACATTCCGGACGAAGGCCACTCCCTCCAGGAGCACAGCGTAGTCCTCGTCCGCGGCGGCCGCGTGAAGGACTTGCCCGGCGTACGCTACCACATAGTGCGCGGAGCGCTAGACGCCATGGGCGTTGAAAAGCGCCGCCGCAGCCGTTCCAAGTACGGTGTGAAACGCCCGAAGGCCGCAAAGAAATAATTTATATCAGGAGAACATAAAATATGTCACGCAGACACAGAGCTGTTAAGAGAGAAAGAATTCCGGATTCCCGCTACAAGAGCCCGCTGGTGAGCCACCTCATCAACATGGTCATGAAGAGCGGCAAGAAGACCGTCGCCGAAAGGATCGTCTACACGGCGATACAGCGCGTGAGCGAAAAGCTCGAGAAGGGCGACCCCATCGATTTGCTCCTTGGCGCGCTTGAAAACATCCGCCCCAAGCTTGAAGTCAAGAGCCGCCGCGTCGGCGGCGCCACATACCAGGTTCCCGTCGAAGTTTCGTACGACAGGCAGCAGACGCTCGCGTTCCGCTGGCTGATTGACGCGGCGGACGGCCGCAAGGGCCTTCCCATGAGCGAAGCCCTCGCAACCGAGCTGGTAGACGCTTACAACAACACGGGCAACGTGGTCAAGAAGCGCGAAGACGTGCACAAGATGGCGCAGTCCAACAGGGCTTTTGCGCACCTGCGCTGGTGATAAATTTAAGAAATTAAGAGAAAATGGCACAGCAATTATCAGCTAAGAATTCCCCGAACAGGCCGAGGCCCCTCGAGTACACGCGCAACATAGGCATATCCGCGCATATAGACTCCGGCAAGACGACCGTTTCCGAACGTATTTTGTTTTACAGCGGCCTTGTCCACAAGATCGGCGAAGTTCACGAAGGCACTGCGGTGACGGACTGGATGGAGCAGGAGCGCGAGCGCGGCATCACAATCACGTCCTCCGCAATTTCCTGCAACTGGACCAACAAGGTGGGTCCCTTCTCCGGAATAGACCACCAGATTAACCTTATAGACACCCCCGGACACGTGGACTTCACGGCGGAAGTGGAGCGCTCACTGCGCGTGCTCGACGGCGCAATCGCCGCGTTCTGCGCGGTGGCCGGCGTCCAGCCCCAGTCCGAAACGGTCTGGCGCCAGATGAACAAGTACGACGTTCCCCGCCTCGCCTTCATCAACAAGATGGACAGGACTGGCGCGGACTTCTACGGAGCAATCAAGGACATTCAGGAAAAGCTCAACGGCAATCCGCACCCAATCTTCCTGCCCATCGGCGCGGAAGGCAACTTCAAGGGCCTTGTAGACCTCGTTGAAATGGTCGCCTACGTCTATGACGAAAACGACCCGCAGGGCATGAAGTACGACACCGTGGCAATCCCCGCAGACTACGCGGAGAAAGCGGCCGAGTACCGCCAGATGCTCATAGAGGGCATTGCCGACTTTGACGACGGCATCATGGAAAAAGTCCTCGAAGGCGTCACGGAATTCACGCAGGACGAAATCCGCACGGGCATCCGCAAAGCCACTATGTCCCGCGAATTTGTAGCTGTCATCCCCGGCAGCGCGCTCAAGAACAAGGGCATACAGATGCTCCTCAACGCCGTTGTCGACTATCTCCCCAGCCCCATCGACGTGCCCCCGATCAAAGCCTA
>JAVBSZ010000164.1:0-8278 GCA_031556415.1 Opitutales bacterium
AAGGCTATGATGTCGCGTATGCTGGTGCGGTTTGCGAGAATCGTCACAAGCCTGTCAAGGCCCAGCGCTATGCCGCCGTGCGGGGGCGCGCCGTACTTGAAGGCTTTCAGCATGTAGCCGAAGCGCGATTCCACAACGTCGGCGGGTATCTTGAGGACGTCCTTAAAGACCTTCTCCTGAACTTCCGGATTGTGTATGCGGATTGAGCCGCCGCCGAGTTCGACGCCGTTTAGCACGATGTCGTAATGCTGGCCGCGCACCTTTTCGGGCGCGCTGTCGAGCAGGGCGATGTCCTCTTCCACCGCGGAGGTGAAGGGGTGGTGCGTTGAAAGGTACCTGCCTTCGGCTTCGTCATAGCTCATCAGCGGGAAGTCCACCACCCATAGGAAGCAGAATTTGTCGGCAGGTATTGAAAGCCTGCCGCGCTCCTGGAGGAGGCGGGCGGCTTCAAGACGTATGCGGCCCAAAATCGCGCAGGACTGCTCCCACTTTGACGCGGCGAAGAAGACGATGTCGCCGTCTTCTATATTGAGGCGCGTTTTAAGTTCCGCCTGTTCCGCTTCAGAAAGGAACTTGAGGATGGGGCTCTTCCACTGTCCGTTTTCGCACTTGATGAAGGCGAGGCCCTTTGCGCCTAAAGTCTTTGCGATGTCCTCGAGGTTTTTGATTTCGCCCTGCGTGACGTCCGCGAGGCCCTTCGCGTTGAAGGCCTTGACGGCGCCGCCGCTCTGCGCGACGGCCGCGAAGACTTTGAAGTCCGAATTCTTGAAGGTTTCGGAGAAGTCTTCGATGAGCATTTCAAAGCGCATGTCGGGCTTGTCCACGCCGTATTTGTTCATCGCGTCCATGTAGGGCATGCGCAGGAAGGGCGTATTGATGTCTATATTGAGTACGTCCTTCCAGATTTTCTTGAGCATGTTTTCGATGAGCAGGTACATGTCTTCCCTGTCTATAAAGCTCATTTCGATGTCTATCTGCGTGAACTCCGGCTTGCGGTCCGCGCGCAGGTCTTCGTCGCGGAAACATTTTGCAAGCTGGTAGTAGCGCTCTATGCCCGCCACCATCAGCATCTGCTTGTACTGCTGGGGGGACTGGCTCAAAGCGTAGAAAGTGCCCGGGTTCAGGCGGCTTGGCACGAGGAATTCGCGCGCGCCTTCCGGCGTGCTCTTGAAGAGCATGGGCGTTTCAACTTCGGTGAACTCCTCGCTGTCAAGATACTCGCGCACGGCCTTCGACGTCTTGTGGCGCATGCGCATCAGGTTCAGGTTGCGCGTGCGGCGCAGGTCCAAATAGCGGTACTGCAGGCGCAGGTCTTCGTTGACCTTGTCGGCCTTGTCGTCGTCGAGCGGGAAGGGCAGGACGTCGCAGATGTTGTGGATGATGACGCTCTCGCAGTTGACTTCGATTTCGCCCGTGGGGAGGCCGGCGTTGACCGTGCCTTCCTCGCGCCTGCATACCTTGCCGAAAACCTGTATTACGCTTTCGTCCTTAAGCTTCTGCGCGGAGGCGTACGTCGCCGCGTTGTCCGGATGGAAGACGGCCTGCGTGATGCCCTCCCTGTCGCGAAGGTCGACGAATATCACGCCGCCGTGGTCGCGCACGGATTCAACCCAGCCTATCAGCGACACTTTGCCGCCGACGTCCGAAGCCCTCAACTCATTGCACTTGTGTGTACGTTTCATTTTGAATTATGTCCTTAAATGAGTCGGCATTCGGTAATTTTCCGAACGCCGAACTTTTTGTTTTAAGATTGTCCCTCTTTAGAAAATGTCGTGTGCGGGCAGCAGGGGGCTGACGCGCGCCTTTGCAAGTTTTGCGAGCACCGGCAGGCCGTTCTCGTAAGGCATCTGGACCTCGCCCTGTATGAGCGGGAGGATGTACTTGTTGAACTGGTAGCTGATGGATATCCTGTCTTCGGCAATCCACGCTTCGGGGAAGTGCTTCACGCCGTTGGCGATTTCCGAAAGGTTGACCAGCACGGTTTCGCAGCCGTATTTGTCGGAATCCGTCCTGACGAGGGAGACCATCTTGCCGCTTTCGCCCTTGACCGCCGCCTTGACCGCCGCCTGTCCGCAGAGGAAGGCTTCGTTGGAGTCTGTCAGTGAGCTGCAGTGGCTGGCCGCGCGCTGCGCGTGGCCGAGTTTGCAGCTGCGCGCGTTGACGCCCGCGAGGTTCTCTTCAACGAGGCCCTGGAGGTATTCGCCCACGCCGCCAAGCTGCGAGTGTCCGAAAGAGTCTTTCGATTCGTTTGAAGCGACGTAGTTTCCGTTTCCGTCAACGAGGCCTTCGCTGGCGACGACGACGCAGTACTTGTTCTTCTTAAGGCATTCCTGAACCTGCGCTATGAAGTAGTTTGCGTCAAACGCCACTTCCGGAAGCAGGATGATGTGCGGCGCGTCTTCCGCCTGGTTGCGGCGCTTGGCTATCGTGGTGCCCGCGGCTATCCAGCCCGCGTTCCTGCCCATGACTTCCACGATGGAGACGAGGTTGTGGTTGCCCATGGCCTCGTGGTCGCACGCCAGCTCGCGTATGGTGGTTGCGAGGAATTTGACGACGCTGCCGTACCCGGGGCAGTGGTCCGTGTGTACGAGGTCGTTATCCACGGTTTTTGGAACGCCGATTACGCGCATTTCATAATCCTGCTGCTGCGCGGCTTCCGCAATCTTGCTTGCGGTGTCCTGCGAGTCATTACCGCCTATGTAGAAAAAGTAGCGTATGTTGTGCGCCTTGCAGACTTCTATCACGCGCTGGAAGTCCTGCTCCTTTTTGAGCTTGAAGCGGCAGGTGCCGAGGGCGGAGCCCGGGGTGTGCCTGAGCGCGCGTATGGTCTGCTGTGATTCCGAAGCGAGGTCTATAAGCTCTTCGGCGAGGATTCCCGCTATGCCGTTGAGGCCGCCGTAGATTTCCTCTATGCACTCGTGGTTGAGGGCTTCCGTGATGATGCCCGCGAGGCTTGCGTTGATGACTGCCGTCGGCCCGCCCGACTGCGCTATGAGCACGTTTCCGTTGAGTTCGTTATCCATATTTGATTTCTGTTTAAAATTCTTCTTCTGTTGAAGGGCAAGACTCTGAAACTAATTTGGATTTTGGCAAATCTTTTTTTGAACCCGGCTTGCGATTTCCGCTTGGCCAATTAATGGTTGAGTCTGAGCAAAAAACCGCTAATCCACTTGGCTGTATCGATATGGACTTTTCAAAATCAGGCGACGAGGCGGACTTCGACTATATCCTGCGCCAGGCCCAAGCGGGCGACGTGGACTTTCAATTGAAAGCCGGCGTGGCGTATTGCAAGGGCAGGGGCGTTGAAAAGAATTTTAAAGAGGGCTTTAAATGGTATGGCAAGGCTGCGGAAAACGGAAACGGCTGCGCGGCCTGCAATATCGGAATATCATACTACAACGGGGATGGCGTGGAACTGAATTACCAGATGGCCCTGCGCTGGTTTGAGGAAGCCATAAGAATGGGCTACACCGCTGCACTCTACGATATGGGGGACACTACCGGCAGGCCCTTGAAAACGGATGCGAAAGCGCAAAAGAGCCTTTTGAAAGGCTTTCGGGCGCGGATGAGATAATAGGAAACGCCAGAAAGTTCTTTTCAGGATTGGCGGGTAAAGTGTTGTCATTTTTCAGGTTTGGAAAATAAGCGTTAAAAGAAACAGTCTGCGTAAAGTATGAAAATGGATTACGAAGGTTTTGAGGAGAGCATAGAGGTTTTGAAATTCAGGGCCGGCTGCGGAGATTCCGAAAGCTGCTTTGAAGTCGGCATGAGGTATGCCGACGGAAGGGGCGTGAAAAAGGATGCATCCGAAGCGCGCAGATGGCTGAACCTCGCCGCGGAGAAAAAGCACGATGGCGCAATTACGGCCCTCGGCCTCATGCACTATTTTGCGGACGGCGTTCCGGAAGACTGCGAACTCGCTTTCAAACTGTTCAAACAGGCGGCGGAGCTGGGGAACCCGCAGGCGTACAGGCTCCTCGGCCTTTGCCATCTTGATGGAAGGGGGGCCGCTCAGGATTATTCCCTTGCCATGGATTTTTTCATGGCGGCGTATGACGCGGACTTTGACCAGGCCTGCGCCGACATCGCGGAAATGTACGCCAAGGGGCTCGGCGTGGATGCGGACCCACGAACCGCGTTCGACTGGTACATGAAGGGCGCGCAGCTGAGCGACGCACTCTGCCAGTACCATGTCGGCAATTGCTACATAGAAGGGCTCGGCGTCGGGAAGGATCTCCACGAAGCCATGGGATGGCTGCAAAGGGCGGCGCGCGGAGACTGCGCCGAGGCGCATGACGCCATGGGCGTGCTCCATCTCAACGGCTGGGGCGTTGCGCAAGACGACGCGGAGGCGGTGCGGCACTTCAAACTCGGCGCGGAAAAATCCTGCCGTGAAGCGCAGGCTCATCTGGGCGTCTGTTATGTCGAGGGGATGGGCCTTGAAAAAAACGCCGTCGAGGGGCTAAGGCTTCTCGAAGAATCCGCAAGGCGGGGAAACTCCAATGCGTACGTCATCCTCGGCCATTATTACGGCGATGGCGTGTATCTTGAAAAGGACGCGGAAAGGGCGCTGAAAAATTACTGGCTAGCCGCAGAAATGAAAGACCCCGAGGCCCACTTCCAGCTGGCTCGCCTCTATGAAAAGGGAATCGGCGCGCCCGCAAACATCAGTGCCGCTAGGGACCTTTACGGGCGGGCCGCAAAGCTCGGACACGCGGCGGCGCGTGAAGAGTTGGAAAGGATTGCAGGGGCGCCCGCCGCCTTGCTTCGCGACGACATGCCCGCCACTTCCGCACCGCACGCGGAGGATGGCGAACAAAATTACGGCCCTCCAGAAAGAAAAATCTCCCCGCTGCTCTCAAAGAAGACGGCAATTTCCATGCCCTGCGGCTGTTTTGCGGTGCTCTTGGGCATGTTCATTTATCAGCTTATAAAGTTTCTGCTTTCGCCCGTTTTTCCGCAGACGGTGGGCGAATTTTACGACAATGCGGGCAATACGCAGGCCGCCGTGTCGTGGTTTCAGAAGGCCGACGAAAGGGGGAACCCGAGTGGGACGCTCGCCATGGCGGTTTGTTATAGAGAGGGTTTGGGAGGTCTGAAAGCGGATTACGAAAAGGCCGCGGAATACCTCAAAAAGCTGGAGGAGCAGCGCTGCGTCTTCGCCTATGCGGACATCGCCAACGCGTACGAGCTCGGCCAGGGCGTACCCAAAGACATGAAGAAAGCCGTCAGGCTTTATACCGAGGCGGCGGAAGAGGGCAATGTGCACGCGCTCTACAGGCTCGGCGTTTTCAGCCTGCACGGAATAGAGACGGATTTCGACCCGCCAAAGGCCAAGATGTATCTGGAGAAGTCCGCCTCCACAGGCTACAGGCCCGCCATTGAGGAGCTTATGAGGGTCAACATCGTCTCCGATGGCGGGATACCCCAGAACGCAGTCTCGGAGAAGGATTTCCCCGCCCTGCTCAAGCGCGCGAAGGACGGAGACGCCGTCGCCCAGGGGCGCCTGGCGGTAATCTATATGCAGGGAGATGGGCGGCCCAAAAATACGGCGGAGGGCATGAAATGGATGAAGGCCGCCGCAGAGAAGGGGGACCTCGCCGCGCAGAAAAACCTCGGAAAAATTTACCTGCTCGGCGACGGGGTCCCTGTCGACTTCAAGGAGGGCCTCCTGTGGATGAAGGTGGCGGCGGACCGCGGAGAGCGGGAGGCTCAATGGATACTCGGCAACGGTTATGAGCAGGGCAAGGGCGTTGAGAAGGACGCGGCAAAGGCTTTCGCCATGTACGAGCGCTCGGCCCAGCAGAACTATCCGCACGCAATGAATTCGCTCGGGACTTTTTACCAGCACGGTTTTGGGGGAGTCAAGGTGGACCTTGACAAGGCGCGCATCTGGTATGAGCAGGCGGCGGCACTGAACTTCCCCGTGGCGTTCACAAACCTCGCCTTCCTTTATTACCAGGGCGGCGGAGTGGAGACGGATTACGACAAGGCCGCGCACTGGGCCAAACTCGGCGCCGACGCCTCGGAATTTCACGCGCAGGCCCTGCTGGCCGTCCTGCACATAAACGGGCTTGGGGTGAAAAAGGATTACGAGCGCGCCTTCACGCTCCTGAACCTTTCGCTCTCGCAGGGGGGGGTCGACATATCGCTGTACTGGCTTGCTGAATGCTACTTCAACGGCTACGCCGTTCCGCAGGATTATCGCCGCGCTTTGGAACTTTATTCAAAATCCGCTTCCTATAATTATATACCCGCGTTCATTCGCCTCGCCCAGATTTTCGAAAATGGGCTTGGCGTCTCAAAGGATTTGGTTTTAGCTTCAAAATGGAAGGCGAGGGCCGAAGGGAAATAGGAGGCATACGGGTTGAAGGTCAGGATATTCATCATATTCTTTTTGCTCGCGGCGCTCATCGCGGGGCTGGCGGGGACGGTGTTTTTCATCGCCGTGACCGAGGCAAACGTGCGCGAGTTCGCAGGAGACTGCTATTACTACGGCCGCTACGTCCGCCTGGACTTCAAAAAGGCCTTTGAAAATTACGAGCTCGCCGCCGGAAAGGGTAATCCAAGCGCCGTGCGCAAGCTTGGAATCTGCCACCGTTACGGGCGCGGCACAAAGAAGGACGTCAAAAGGGGCTTTGAATTCATAGAGGAGGCCGCAATTGAGGGCGACGCCGAGGCGCAGTACGAAATGGGAGAATTCTACTGGAACGGCGTACACACAAAACAGGACGAGGACGAGGCCGTAAGGTGGTACAAGCTCGCCGCCGAGGGCGGGAACGAGGCCGCGCAGCGCGTGCTGAAATTCTTCAAAATAGATTTTGACGACCCTTCCGCGCGCAAAAAATTCGATGACCTTTTGAAGAAGGCTGAAAAGGGAGACGCCCCCTCTCAGACCGACGTGGGCATGATGTACTACGAAGGTAAGGTGGTTGAAAAAGATTTGAAGAAGGCTTTTGACTGGTGGCTATTGGCGGCCAAAAACGGAAGCGCAGTCTCGCAAAAAAACGTAGCCATCTGCTATGGGAAGGGCGAGGGTGTTGAGCGGAACCCCGATGAGGCCTTCAGGTGGATGCAAAAGGCCGCGGCAAGCGGGGACCCCGAATATCTGCACGCGCTGGGCTGGTATTGCGAATCCGGAACAGGCACGGAAAAAAGCTTTGAGGAGGCGTTGAAAAACTACCATGCCGCCGCCGAAAAAAGACACGCTCCCTCGCAGACTAATCTCGGAGTGATGTATGAAAACGGGCGGGGCGTGGAGAAAAATTTGGAGGAGGCCGCAGCCTGGTACAAAAAGGCCGCGGATGTCAACTACGCGGCGGCGCAGACAGCCTTGGGCGTTCTTTACCTCAACGGCTTGGGCGTTGAAAAAAACGCCGGAAAAGCCGTCAGTCTCTTTAAAAAAGCCGCAAACCAGGGCGACGCGCGCGGGCGCTACCTTTTGGCGATCCGCTATTTCAGAGGAGAAGGCGTGGTTAAGGACATGGAACAGTCTTTGGGATTTTTCAAGCTCGCAGCCGAACAAGGCATTTCAGACTCCTTCAATTTTGTGGGATATTTTTACGACAACGGAGCGGGTGGCGCTCCCAAAGATTACGCGGAGGCGCTCAAATGGTTTTTGCGGGGCGCCGAATTTGGCGATGCGGACGCCCTGAGGAATGTTGGTCTGTACTACAATGAAGGCAGGGGTGTTGAAAAGGATGCCTCCAAGGCTCTGGAGTATTTCCGCAAGGCCGCTGAGGCGGGGTATCTTCAGCTTCAGACTGAGCTTGCGGATGACTATTATTACGGAAAAGGCGTCGAAAAAGATTACAAGGAGGCTCTCAGGTTTTTCCGCATGGCCGCGGAGAACGGCAACGCCTACGCGCAGTATTCGATAGGGTACTCCTATGAGCACGGCCACGGCGTCGACAAAGACGCCGCCGAAGCGCTCAAGTGGTACGTTATCGGCGCAGAAAGCGGCTACCTGCCTTCGGCATACAGATTGGGGCAAGCCTATGAAGAGGGCGGCATCGTTGAAAAAAATCCCTCGCTCGCCTTCGACTGGTACATGAAGGCAGCTCAGAAAGGTTATGCATTCGGGCAATTCAAGGCGGGATATTTTTTGAAAAACGGCATAGGTACGCAGAAGAACCCGAAGGAGGGCGTTGCATGGCTCTCAAAGGCCGTTGAAAATGGGGTTCCCGGAGCCATGTACCAGATGGGCTTGAGTTACGAATACGGCACCGGCGTGGAAAAGGATTTCAAAAAGGCCTTTGAACTCTACAAGCGCGCGGCG
>JAVBSZ010000022.1:0-3689 GCA_031556415.1 Opitutales bacterium
GGGCTGCGTTTTGGATTTAGAAATGATGCGTCCATGAAATTTCTCAAACTTCTGCTCTGCGCATTTTCCGCCGTCGCGCTTTTCGCTTTAAAGGCCGGAGAGTGCGGAGCCGACGAAGGTAAAATCACGGCTGAAGTTTATGTGTCGTCAAGCAGCGGAGACGACGCGAACGACGGCTCAAAGGAAAGGCCCCTCAAGACTTTTGCAAGGCTCCCCAAAGAGAACGCGAAAATTTTTCTGAAATGCGGCGACGTTTTTTTTGAGCCGATGGCCAACTTCACAAATTGCGTGATAGACTCTTATGGTGAAGGGGCAAAGCCCGTCATAAGCGGATTCAAACGCCTCATGAACGCCGACGCGTGGGAGGACATGGGCGGCGGACTCTGGCGGCTGGATATGAACGCCGTGGAAAATTTTGACGGACGCAACTCCGCAATAGAAGAGGCCACAAAGCAGCTCAACAACATAGGCGCTCTCTATGACGCCGCCACGGACACCCTGCACGGGCGCAAGTTCAGAACCCTCGACCTTCTGAAGGATGATTGGGATTTTTTCACCGGCGAAGAGTTCGAAACGCAAAAGCTGACGACGGAATCCTTCCGCTATCTCTATGTGAGGCTGGGCAAAAATCCCTCCTCCGGCGCGGATTTGCGGCTTGCGACCTACGGCGTCGGCATTAGGTGGCTGCAGAATTGCACAGTGAGGAATATAGCAATAAAGGGCTTCGGCCACCACGGCCTTGTGGACTGCCGCGGCGGGCTCATAGACAACCTTTCAATAGACATCATAGGCGGCAGCACGCAGACGGGGTATGTCAAATGGACGAGGTTCGGCAACGGCATCCAGTTCAGCGGCTCGGGGCGCAATAATGACAACCTCGTCATGAACTGCCTCATCAGCCGCACTTACGACTGCGGAGCGACAATACAGGGCATAGTGCAAAAGGGGAATATCACGCCAAAAAACATAGTATTTAAGAACAACAAATTCTACCGCTGCCGCCAGGCTTATGAACACTTCCTGACAAGCCGCGACGGGGGAGAGTACGATTACATCAACTGCCGTTTTGAAGGAAACCTCGCATGGGAAATGGGGAACAACGAATTTTCCTCGCCCGAACCGCGCGACGGCAACTTCCTCACTTATGACCGCGCGCGGCGCGGGATGATAATTAAAAACAACGTCTGCTACGGCGGCGGCATTTACACCGGCCGCCGCGGCTGGGCGGCGGATTTCAGCGGCAACACCTTTTATGCGATAAGGGGCAAAGACACGCTCCTGTGGGTGTCCAACAAGGAGGGGCAGGGGATTACCATCCCCGCCAAAACGGAGGCTGACGTGGAAAAATACCGCCAGACTTTGGGAGACTCTTCCAACACAATCCACCTTGTGGACGAAAGCGACGCCGCCCTGCGCGCCAAACTCCTAAACGGGGAATTCAAATACGTCAGACAGTTTCTCAGGGCGTCGGAATAATGCCAGCGGTATGCCCCATTAAGCGCTATAGAAATGTTCAATCAAAAATTACAGTAGTCCTGCGCAATGATTGAACTCGCCTTCACAGTAGTGAACGTCTCGCCGCTTAATTCCCGAATGCTTTTTCTGATCAACAAACCAAATGAAATGATTTTGTTGAAATAAATTTCGATGCATAGCGAGGACAATTAAGCCCCCTAGGGTGCGTGGCGTAGTAAATCTACGTAAGCAGTCTAGGAGGCTTAATTCACGCAGCTAGGCGCGCTGTTCAATTCCCGAATGGTTTTTGAAAAGTGATTTTACAGTAGTAGGTTTCGATGCATAGCGAGGCGCAAAAAAATCCCGCGCAGCGAGCGTATAAGTAATACGTGACCTGTGCGGGATTTTTGCAGCAACAAAGCTAGGCGCGAAACCTACTCTGTAAAACGCTTGAAGAGAAGCGCCCCGTTATGCCCGCCGAAGCCGAGGTTGGTGTTGAGGGCGTAGTCGACTTTCGCCTCCCTGGCGACGTTCGGAACGTAGTCAAAATCGCACTCGGGGTCCGGATGCTCGTAGTTGATTGTGGGGGGCACTATGCCGTCTGTGATGGTCTTCACGCACACCGCAGACTCTATCGCGCCGGCCGCGCCAAGCAGGTGCCCCGTCATGCTCTTTGTGGAGCTGACCATCAGCTTCTTTGCGTGCGCTCCAAAAACCTTGTGGATGGCGAGGGTTTCAAACTTGTCGTTGTACGGCGTGGACGTGCCGTGCGCGTTGATGTACTGTATCTGCTCCGGCGCCACCTGGGCGTCGGACAAAACCTTGCGCAGGCAGGCGGCCAGGCCGCGCCCCTCGATGTCGGGGCTGGTGATGTGGTAAGCGTCGCAGCTTGCGCCGTAGCCGACCAGTTCGCAGAGGATGTTTGCGCCGCGCTTTTTGGCGTGTTCAAGCCTTTCAAGAACGAGAACACCCGCGCCTTCGCCCATTACAAAGCCGCACCTGTCGGCGTCGAACGGCCTGGAGGCCCTTTCGGGCTGGTCGTTGAAATTGGTGGCCATGGCCTTCATTGCGCAGAAGCCCGCGAAGGAGAGGCCGGTGACCGCGGCTTCCGAACCGCCCGCGACTATGACGTCTTCGCGCCCCGCCTGAAGGTGGAGGAAGGCTTCGCCTATCGAATGCGTGCCGGAGGCGCAGGCGCTCACCACGCCGAAATTGACGCCCTTTGCGCCAAGCTCAATCGCCACGACGCCGCCCGCGATGTTCGCGATGAGGTTGGGTATCATGAAGGGGGAGACGCGCCTCGGGCCCCTTTCGATGAACGCGCGCGACTGGCTTTCTATGGTGTCCATGCCGCCCACTCCGCTGCCCAGCAGCACGCCTACCCTCTCGGGGTCCACCGTGCTCATGTCCAGGTTTGCGTCCTTTACGGCCAGCTTGGCCGCCGCTATCGCAAAATGCGTGTATCTGTCTGACCTCTTGACCTCCTTGGGGTCCATGTACTTGGTGGCGTCAAAATTCCTGCACTCGGCCGCGACCTGGCAGTTGAGGTCTTTCGCGTCAAAAAGCGAGACCGTGCCCACGCCGTTTTTGCCCGCCTTGAGGCTTTCCCAGAAGATGTCCGCGCCGTCTCCGAAGGGGGAGATAACGCCCATGCCCGTGATGACTATTCTTTCCTTGCTCATAAAAACTTGTGTTTTGAAATTGTTTTTGCCCCGTGTCGGGGCGCGTTCGTTAAAAAAAAGACCCGTCGAAGATGGCGTTCATCCCGAGCGGGTCGTGCTGGAAGCGAGTCCTAAAAAGGCGCTTAGGCCTTTTTGCTGCGGGACTGGATGTATTCGATGACTTTTCCGACCGTCGTAAGCTTTTCAGCCTCGGATTCCGGAATTTCGCCGTCAATCTCGTCCTTGAACTCTTCTTCAAAGGCCATGATGAGCTCCACAGTGTCGAGCGAATCGGCGCCGAGGTCGTCATTGAAGCTGGCCTCGGGGGTGATTTGCTCTTCATTCACGTTGAGCTGATTTACAATGATCTCTTTTACTCTTTTTTCTATATCTGACATAATCTTGTATAGTTAGGTTTGAAAACTGTCTTTAAACAACTGCTCATTCAAAAACATAACCCCGCATCATGCCCCTTTGGATGTGCTTGTCCAGTTTTTTTTTGCTTTTTTGCCGCCGCTGAAAATGCGGAGGCGCGTTTGCGCAAGGCGTTGCGATTCGGGTATGATAGCCCGC
>JAVBSZ010000003.1:0-2690 GCA_031556415.1 Opitutales bacterium
CCGGGCCGGCGGCGCCCGGCGCGCGGTACTGCGGCGCGCGCCCCCCTGTCAAAAAAAACAAGGAACATCATGAACTGGACTAGCATTGCAATAGAAGACCTCGAGGCCGCGCTCAACAAGCCGCAGCTGGAGCTGCTCAAAAGCGCGCGCTTCCAAAGCGCAACGCGCAACGCGGCGGAGGAGGCCGTTTCAAACGTGGTTGCCGAAATACGCGCGCAAATCGCCGCGGGCGCGATAAGCTACATCGACGCAAACCATTCCAAAATCCCGAGAGAGCTCAAGGAGTGCGCGCTGCGCCTCGCCGTCGAGCGCCTCATGCTGCGCCTGCCCGGCCTCGAAATCAGTAGCCTTCAGAGCAAGCACGCCGACATCGCGCGCCAGACGCTTCTGCGCGTTTCGCTGGGACAGCTGCCCGTGTCGGAACCGGACAACCCCGTAAGCACGGGGCGCGCTAAGAAGTCCGCGCAGGTGGTGCACAAAAGAAAACGTTCGGCCACGGGCGAAACCATGAGGGGGCTTTGAGATGCCGGCGTATGTGGAATCATTGCAGAAGTCCGTTGCGACAAGGCTTGAAGGCTTCGACATCTTTGGAGATGCCAGCATAGTCTGCGAGGGAAGCGACCCTTACGGGCTGGAGAAATTTTCCGACAGGGAAATATCGGTCACCGTCAAAATCCCCATGCCCATCGGCGCGTCGAAATACTCGGCTGAACCCCTGTTCTCAAGGCTCGCCCTACAGGTGGTCATAGAGGCCGACGAAAGCGTGCGCAGGGAGTCCATGAGCGTCGTCGCATTGGCGGAAGAGACCGCATGGCTTCTGCACAACTGGCTGGCGCCCGTCGCAAACGGGTACTCCAAAATAACATTGAGCGATTCCGCACCGTGGGAAAGGCCCCAGTGCGGCGGAACGCGCGTATCTGTGGCCGTCAACTTCAACGCAAGCTCCGTGCTTGAACCATCATGAAAATTGCTTTCGGAAAAATTTACATAGCCGACGGAAGGCAAGAGCCCTCCGCCATAACGGTGAGCTCGCGCAGAAAGGCGCAGACGGAAAACATAATAGGCGCAAAAAAGGCCAAAATATTCGACCGCGGAAACTGCACATACTCGGTCGAATTCTCCATCGAGGCGCGCCATGCAAGCGAGCTTGAGGCGCAGCTTTTTCTGCTCACGCAAGGCGCGCTCCTGCAGGAGGAATCCCCCGCCAACCTCGCCTTTGAACTTGAGCCCAACCCGAAGGAAAGCCGCGCGTACATCTCATTCAAAAACGCCGTCCTCCTGCGCGCTTCGGCGAGCATAGACGGATTCACAACAACCCACGGCTACGAATTTTCCGCAACGGAAATAGAAAGGCTGACATGAACACGGACTCGGAACTATCTCAGACGCTCGCCGAACTTCAGGCGAAGATAGAGGAGCTTTCAAGCGCGCTCGAGGAGCTTGAAAGGCGCATGGACGACTGCATGCAGAACGCGCAAAACGCGCGCAAAGACCTATGAAAAACACATACTCGATAAAACTGGGGGCGGGCGCGGAGACGCCGTTTGAAGGCGCGGGCGTTTCGTCCGCGCGCATAACGCGCAAGAGCCTTTCGGCCGACGAATTCAATTTCGAAATCTCGCCGGACAAGAGCGCTCAGGCCATACCATACGGAACCTCCGTCAGGGTTTTGAAAAATTCGCGCGTCATATTCGACGGCCTCGTGGAGCGCGCGCCCGCAGCCGCCTCGGGAGCCTCCGAAAGCGCCCGCTACACCGCAAAAAACGCGTGGTCCGAGCTTGAGCAGATAGTCTACCAGCAGCCCTGGAATGTTGTTCCGTCGGGCTCGGCAGACCCCGAAAGCGCGCTTACGGGGACATACAAAAGCAGGGTCATACTGGGACAGAATACGGCGGGCGAAAAAATCGGCGTCGCCGAACAGCTTAGGGACATACTCTCCTACGCGATATCCGCAGGCGCAAATCTGGCCGTCGGCAGGCTGGACATCTCAAGCCCCATGCTCTTTGACGAAATCAAGGACCTCTCCTGCGCCGAGGCCGTGCGCAGGGTGCTTGCATGGTGTCCTGACGCGGTCTCGTACTTCGAATACTCCGCGGGCGCGCCCCTTATAAACATAGTGAAGCGCTCCGCCCTGGAGCTGGTCGGCGTTGACGCAAAAGGCGGGGAAGTCTGCGAATATTCCGTGAGCCCGCGCGAAGACCTGCGCGTGTGCGGCGTGTGCGTCAAATACGAAAAGACGCACAGGGTCGGCGATACGGAGTGGGAGACGGTTGAGGAGGACCTCCATCCCGAGGGCTTCAACCAGCGCTCAAAACGCGCGCTCGTCATGACGGTGTCCCTCCAGGGACTGAGTGCGGGGACGCAATCCAACACTATAGTTTGCGAGAGCATAATGCCGAACTCAAACTCCTGGTGGCTTTCAAAATTCCCCGCCTTCGACAAAAGCGAGTTCTCCCGCTTCAGCGTGAAAAACCAGAAACGTTTCAGCTCGCTCATGAACGAGCTCAAAAGCGGAAGCGTGTACGACTGGATGGGCGGAAGCATAGACGACGACATGCTCTCCGCAACGCTCTCGTACGAAGTTGCGGGAACGCGCATGCAGCAGGACGTCAGCGTGCGCCTGCGCGCCACCAACCTCAAAAGCGGCACGTACGCGCGCGACGTCCTTCAGAACGAGGCCGAAGAGATGC
>JAVBSZ010000097.1:0-6386 GCA_031556415.1 Opitutales bacterium
TTCGGCGCAATTGCGGAATTTTTAGAGTCCATGCAGATGAAGAGGTCTTTGGGCTCTCTGAAGAAATTTGCGGCGGAACAATACCAGGCGGAGATTTAGATTATGAAGAGCATGACAGGATTTGGGCGCTCCGTTGCGGAGTGCGAAAATTTTGACCTGAGCGTTGACCTAAGCTCCGTCAACAAGCGCGGGCTGGAGCTTTCCGTGAGCCTCCCGCGAGACTGGACGCCCTTTGAAAACCTCATCGGCGCCAAGATTAAAAAGTTCTTCACGCGCGGGAAGGTGAGCGCGGCGTGCCGCGCCAATTTCAAGCGAAACGCGGCCAACGCGGCTTCGGACGCCGCCGTGCTTACGGAGCTTGAAAGTCTGCGTTCGCTCGCCCAAAAGGCGGGTGTCGAATTCACGCCGGATTTGCAGACGCTCATTGCGCTCTCGCAAAAGGCCGTTCCGTCGGATTCTTCGGGCTGCGACGGGCATTGGGCCGTTGTTGAAAAGGCTCTTGACGAGGCTTTGGAAAAGATGGACGCCATGCGCGCTGCTGAGGGTGCCGCGCTCGAAGCCGACATATCCGCGCGCCTTGAAGCGCTTTGCGGCATGCTTGCGGACGTCGAGAAATTCTCGTCCCAAAGCGCGCAGAAGTACCGCGACGCCCTCGCGGCGCGCCTAAAAACCCTTTCGATAGAGGTTGATTTGAACGACGAGCGCTTCCTTAAGGAGCTCAGCATATTCGCCGACCGCTGCGACGTTTCCGAGGAAATCACGCGCCTTAAAAGCCACATCGCGCAGTTCGGCGAGACCATGGCGGACCCTCAGCCCATGGGCAGGAAGCTCGATTTTATCTGCCAGGAGATGGGACGCGAAATCAACACCGTCTCCAGCAAGGCAAACAACATAGAGCTCACCAAAGTCACAATCGAATTCAAGAACGAGCTTGAACGCGTGCGCGAGCAGGTGCAGAACGTGGAGTAATACCATCCCGAATTTTTTATTTTGCGCGTATATTTTTTTTGAACGCCATAAGGTTTTTATTGTCAAAGCTAATCACAGCTTATGGCATTACTTAACGAGGAATTCGAAAAACAGGGCAACTGGCTTTTTAAGTACAGGGGCGTGCTTCCCATAATCGTGCTCTTTCTGGGGGCCTTCGTGTACGTGTACACGGAACTGCATCCGGAAACTTTCTGCCTGGAGGGGACGCAATACGAGGTCTGGTACGAGCTCGGCTTCTGTCTTCCCGTCAGCCTTTTGGGGCTTGTGATACGCGCCTGGGCCGTGGGGTATTCCGCGCCGCGCACGTCGGGGCGCAACGCAGCGGAAGGGCAGGTTGCCGACAGCGTCAACACGCGCGGCATATATTCCACAGTGCGCCACCCGCTTTACCTGGGGAATTTTCTGATGTGGCTGGGCATAGCGTTTCTGACGGGCAACTTCTGGTTTGTGGCCGCCTTCTGCCTTGTCTACTGGCTTTATTATGAGCGCATCATGTACGCGGAAGAGCAGTTTATGACGCGCAAATTCGGCGCGGAATATGCGGACTGGGCGCAGAAAACGCCGGCCTTCATCCCGAACTTCAGGCTCTATAAAAGACCGGAAACGCCATTCAATTGGAAGAAGGTGCTTAGGCAGGAGAAGAACGGGCTGCTCGCGCTCTTTCTCATATTCTGCATTCTGGACCTGCTTGGTGAGCTCGTTGAGAACGAGGACAGGTACAGCCACTTCCTTATGGGAGCCTGCGCCGTCAGCGTTGTTGTCTACTGCGTATTCAAATACTTGAAGAGCAGGACCAATCTTCTGAAAGATTCGTGAGGCTTCGCATTCAGTTTTGATGTACGCAAAAAAAATCCCCGAATTTGGGGATTTTTTGTTGAGATTTTTTTGAGAGAATTTTGCAGAAGCCGAAGCGCGCACTTAACCTTCCGCGAATTCCTTTGAGCCTTCGATTGACTGGAGGGCGAGGTACTTGTCGCCAAAATCGGCCATGTTGTCGTTCTCAGTATCAAACTGGTCAAAGTGGCCCTCTTCCTGCGCCACAAGGTCGTCAAAAATCTTCTTTGAGCCGTTGTCCTTCATGTCGGCGCATTCGCGTGAGGCCTCGTTGTAGAAGTCAACCGTGTCGCGCTCGAGCTGCATGGATTTTTCGAACATCTTTTTGACGTCGCTGATTTTTTCCGTCTTGGCGTCCGGTATCAGCTCGGGCTCTCCCTTGAGGAAGAGTATGCGCAGCGCGAGCTGCTCCACGTGCTTCATCTCGTCAAGCGAGATTTTGAAGAAGGCCTTTGCGAGCGGCGTGTAGCCCCTGTCTTCGCATATAAAATGGAAGTAGAGATACTGGTGCACCGCAGTGAGTTCGCCGGCTATGGCCTTGTTCAACAGTTGTATGCTTCTTTCTTTATTCATATATGTGTTCCTTGTTTTTGAAATTCATTAAACGTGTGCGGGAACGCTCACCCCGCATGTACGCACTATTTCACAATGCGGAAAAAATTCAAGCATTATGTGTCCGATTCTTCCTTATTCAAAGATGAAGCGCCGAAAGTGTGTCTTAAAAAGTGAGATAAATAATTATTCAAGACGCCCGTTTCAAAGCGACAAAAAAGCCCGCGTTTACGGGCCTTGAAATGGTTCGCAATAACTCTGTAATGCCTAGAGCTTCAGGATTTTTACGACGTCCTGCGGCGTGATGTCGGCATGCTCTCCGAGTTTCAGGAAGCCGGATTTTGTCAGGCTTTGCGCGACCTTTTCAGGCGCGTCGTCCGGAAGCTTGTAGTCGGCAAGCTCAATCTTGACGCCGAGCTTCTTGAACCACGCCTCAAGCGCGGCGATGGTCTTTTCAACGCCGAGCTTGGCGCCCTTTTCATTGACGCCGAAAACCGTCCTGCCCAGCTGCAGTATCTTCTCCTTCTTCTGCGCGCGCTTATATTTCATGAGCTTGGGCATGACTATCGCAAGCGTCTGCGCGTGGTCAACGCCGTAAAGCGCGGTGATGCTGTGGCCTATCATGTGCGTGGTCCAATCCTGCGGGACGCCGGAGGATATCATGTGGTTGAGCGCGAAGGTGGCGCAGAGCATGACGTTTGCGCGCGCGTCGTAGTCATTGGGGCTCTTGAGAACCTTGGGGCCTTCCTCAAAGAGCGTGAGCATTATGCTCTCCGCAAACCTGTCTTGCAACGGGGCGGAGGCGGGGTAGGTCAGGTACTGCTCAAGCACGTGGATGAAGGCGTCAACCACGCCGTTTGAGGCCTGGCGCGGCGGGAGCGTGAATGTGAAGGCCGGGTCCAAAATCGAAAAATGCGGAAAGACCTTTTCGGACGCGAAGGCGAGCTTCTCCTGAATCTGCCTGCGGCTGATGACGGAATTCATGTTCATCTCCGAACCTGGGGCCGGAAGCGTGAGCACGGCTGCGAAGGGGAGGGCGCTTTCTATAGCCTTGCCCTTTGCCGCGATGTCCCACGGGTCTCCCTTGAATTTAACCGCAGCGGATATGAATTTCACGGCGTCTACCACGCTGCCTCCGCCGACGGCCAGGATGAAGTCTATCTTCTCCTTCTTGATGAGCTCAACGGCCTTCATGCAGGTTTCGTATTCTGGGTTGGGCTCTATGCCCGCAAATTCAAAAACCTTGAAGCCCTTTAGCGCCTTGACTACCTGCGCGTAGGCCCCGTTTTTCTTTATTGAGCCGCCGCCGTAGGCCATCAGTATGCGCGCTCCGGAAGGCAGAAGGGAAGGCAGTTTGGCGCACGCGCCCTTGCCGAAAACAAGCTTGGTGGGGTTGTAGAGTACAAAGTTATTCATAGTTTTTTCATGATTGTCAAAAAATCCCAATTTGTCAATGTTTTTCACAGTTTTATAATGCGCCGCATTTGGAAAACGCGTTCTAAAAATCTCTTTTTTGTTGCCTGAAAACGCCTTCGATATTTCTATTCCCCAAATGCCTAACAAGGTGATAATAATTACGGGCCCGACCGCTTCGGGAAAGACCGAAACGGCGCTCGACGTCGCCGAAGAAATCGGTGCGGAAATCATATCCTGCGACAGCGTGCAGGTCTACAAGGGCATGGACATAGGCTCCGCAAAGCCCCATGTTTCCGAGCGCAGAGGCTTGCGGCATCACCTTATGGATGTCGCGGAAGTTTCCGAGCACTTCAACGTGCAGGAGTACGTGCTCAAGGCGCGCGCGGCGTTCGACGAAATCAGGGCGCGCGGCAAACGCGTGGTCGTGGCGGGCGGAAGCGGGTTCTACCTCAAGGCGTGGTTCAGCGCCGTAACGGACGAAATTTCCGTATCGGAAGACATTCGCGCGCAGTGCAGGCGGATAGAGGAGCGCGGAGGCGCTCCCGCCCTCGCAGAAAAGCTTTTAAGCCTAGATCCCGATGCGGGAAAGTTCGTCGACATGATGAACCCGCGCCGAACATTTCGCGCCATAGAACGCGTCATGGCGTCGGGGAAAAAAGTTTCCGAAATCCTCAGCGAATTCAAAAAGCTCCCGTGCCCGATGGGCGAATTTGAGCGCGACCTGCGCATAATAGACAGGCCGGATTCCGAAATGGACCCGCGCATAGCCGAACGCACCCGCAAGATGATAAATTCGGGCCTAGTCGATGAAACAAGAAAACTCATCTCGCAGGGCATACTCCAAAACCCTTCCGCCAAAAATTCCATCGGATACCGGGAGACCATCGCATGGCTATCCGCAGGTTCGCAGGACGAAGGCGCCCTTTTCAGCGACATCGTAAAATCCACCCTCTCCCTCGCCAAAAAACAGCGCAAATATTTTAAAAATAGTTTGACGGAATAGAATGCGGAGGGAGGTTTTGCTTCTCTATATGTTGGGCTCCTTGCCGCACACGCGCGCCAGAGCCGGCTCTGGACTTATAGTTGCTCCGCAACTCATAAAGACGGTTGTGAGAATTGAACGCGCGGCCTGGCTTTGGTTTCTCAAAAATCCGCGCCGTCTCGCCACTCACTTCGTTCGGGCAAGGCGCCTTGCGTGGCGAGTCGCAAAAGGCGCTGAAAGCGCATGTATAAATCCCGCATAACTTTCTTGACGTATTGCGGGAGGGAGGGGATAATTTTTTGATATGGCAAAAGATACGGTGTTGGCTGGTTTTCATAAGCGTCACGGCGGCAGGATGGTGGAGTTTGCGGGCTGGAATCTGCCCGTGATGTATACGGGCATTCTTGAGGAGCATGCCGCCGTCAGGAATGCCGCCGGGCTTTTCGACGTCAGCCACATGGGAGAGGCCTATGTGAAGGGCCCTCGCTCCGTCGAATTTTTGAATGCCGTTCTGAGCAACGAATATTCGGATTTGAAGGTCGGCAAGTCAAGGTACTCCCTGGTGTTCGACGAAAACGGAGAGTGCATAGACGACGTCATCGCAAGCAAGTTTGCAGACGATTTTTTTATGATAGTGCTCAACGCCTCGAACACCGGAACCGACGTCGAATTTTTGAAGGCGCACGCGCCGCGCTTCGGCGTGGAAGTTTCAGACGTGTCGGACTCCTTCGCCCTGCTCGCGCTGCAGGGGCCTTTGAGCGCGGAGGTTTTGAAGGCTGCGGGCTATGACGTGTCGGCTTTAAAGCGTTTTTCGTTTGAAAGGTCCGGCGATATGATAATCAGCCGCACGGGCTACACGGGGAGCGACGGCTTTGAAATTTTCTGCCCCCCCGCCGCCGCGGAGGGCTTGGTTGAAAAAATTCTCGCGGCGGATTCGCGCGTGAAGCTCTGCGGTTTGGGCGCGAGGGACTCTTTGCGCCTCGAGGCGGGCTATCCGCTTTACGGCCACGAAATCAGCAGGGAGGTTTCGCCGCTCGAGGCGGGGCTGGGGCGCTTCATCAAATTTGAAAAGGACTTCACTGGCCGCGCCGCGCTTCTTGAAAAGGGCAAAAGCCTTCGCAGGGCGGTCAGGCTCTTCAAGGTGGAGGGCCGCAGGATGGTGCGCGAGGGAGCGGAGATTTTCTCCGGAGAAAGGCCGGTTGGCCGCGCGCTTTCCGCGTGCTGGTCTCCGGCGCTCAACTGCCCCATAGGCTCCGCGCTCATCGATGCGGATTGTCTTGACGCGAAAGATTTTCATTCCACCCTCAGGGGCGACAAAATAAACCTAGAACTTACGGACAAATTCCTATGAAAACCGGATACACAAGCGAACACGAATGGATAAGGCTTCTTGACGACGGCACGGCGCTTGTCGGCATAACCGACCACGCGCAGGAGAGCCTCGGAGACATCACCTACGTGGGCATGCCTTCCGCGGGTGAGGCGTTTGCGGCCAACGCGGTTTTCGGCGTCGTTGAAAGCGTGAAGGCTGCGAGCGACATTTACATGCCCGTCGCCTGTGAGGTCATAGAGGGAAATTCCGCGCTGGACCATGCTCCGGAACTCCTGAATT